>DATNKB010000343.1:0-3069 GCA_035603595.1 Candidatus Dormiibacterota bacterium | reverse complement strand
AAATAAACTGTGCCGCATGGCGCGGGAAGCTCGCCATGAAATTGTGGTCGTCACGGATAGCGATGTGCGCGTGGAGCCCGGATTCTTGCGCGCGATTGCTGCCGCGTTTCGCGATCCAGAAGTCGGTGGCGTCACGTGCCTCTATCGCGGCCTCACGGACGGCTCGTTTGCGGCTGGCCTGGAGGCCATGGGCAACAGCACCGATTTCGCCGCGGGCGTTCTCGTCAATTGGCTCGGCGGCAAAATCGACTTCATGCTCGGCGCCATCATGGCCACAACAAAAAAAAACCTCGCAGAGATCGGCGGCTTCGAAGCGTTGGCGGATTATTTTTGCGATGATTTCGAGCTGGGAAACCGTATTGCGAAGAAAGGGCGCCGCATCGAGCTCAGCACGTTTCCCGTGTCAATCGTCTATCCGCGCGAGACGCTTGCGGAGGCTTTTTGGCACCAGGTGCGATGGAATTTGAGCATTCGGTACTCGCGTCCTGCCGGTCATCTGGGATTGATTTTCACGCAGGGTTTGCCATGGACGATTCTCGCGGTGCTGATCGCGCCGTCGGCAGCGATTGCGCTGGTCTATGCGGCGGCATACGTCGTGTTGCGTAGTGAAATGGCCAGAAATGTTGGAGTGTGGGGGATGCAGGACCACGCGCTCCGTGCGAAGCTCGCGCTCCTGCCGTTGCGCGACGCGTTCGCGTTCGTGGTATGGCTCGCGAGTTTCTTCCCGCAGCGAATTCGATGGCGCGATAAGGAATTTTACGTGCGAGACCGGAGGCTCGTACCCGCTGCGTCGAGCCGCACATTGTAAGAAATTCGCGATATGTTGAAGCGAAGCTAAAGCGAACAGAAATCTGCTGTAAGATTGTCACCCAGGTTGCCGAACGGAGCGCTTCGAAGCTCGCTGAGACCGTTGGGATTCGCTTTATCTTCGCCATAAAAACGTGTGCCACCGAAACCTTATCGCACGCGACGCAGCGCACGGTAAATTTCATTAGCGGTTTTGAATTCCTGCTCTAAATCTTTGCTGGCTAAACGAGTGCGCAGATATTCGATGGCCTGGGCCAGGCGGTCGAGCGCGTGCGCGATGTTTTCGCGGTTCGTGAGGCAGGTATCGCGCCAGATGTCGTAGGGACTGCCCGAGAGGCGCAGCATGTCCGCGAGCCCTGGGCCTGCGAGCGTGAGCGGCAAGCCTGTCTCGTCGGTTTCATCCGCGACTACGTGCGCAAGAGCGACGGAGGCGAGCTGCGGTAAATGCGAAACGATGCCCACTGCCCAGTCGTGTGTCTCCGGGTCGCACCAGGCAGGCTCTGCGCCGATGCGTTGCAGCAACGCCGCAAATTGCCCGACGCGCGGATCGGGATCGTTCTCAGACGCAATCAGCGCATAGCGCGAATCGCGAAAAAGATCTGCGTCCGCGTACTCGATTCCCGAATTTTCTTTCCCCGCCATGGGATGCCCGCCAAGGAACCGCGCGCCGCCACGAAAATATTTCTGCGCCTGCTGGCATATGAGAGTCTTTGTGCTACCGGTATCGGTGACGAGGGCATTCCCGTCGGCCACTTCCGCGATTTTGGGCAGCACGTCGACGGTAGCCCCGATCGGCAACGCGATGTAGACGAGGTCAGCGCCGCGAACTGCCGATGCGACATCGCTCGCAGCTTCGCTGATCGCCCCGTGCGCCTTCGCGCGCTCCAGCACATCGGCTCGGTCGAATCCAACGACGCGCGCGGCAGGAAACTCGCGCCGCAGCGCCAGTCCAAACGATCCTCCGATCAGCCCCGTCCCGATAATCGTTATTTGCTCGAAATGAGTTTGTGAACTCATGTCCTCGTTTTTGAGAGCCTTAAATCATTCGGAGAGTATACCTGCGAAGTGGATCTTTATTGGGACGGACGAGTTTCTACGAGTCGGCGATACCTCACGCCTGATTTTTTTCAAGAAGCCGCCATGAAAATAGTGTTGCCGGGTTCGCCTCTACGCGGAGACCAGCGGCTCGTCAACCAAACAAGTTATTGTACGCTTAGGTTATGATGATCCCCTTCGGCACGATTTTGTTTCTGATCCTTCTCGCAATTTTCATCTCAGGCTTCCGCATCGCACGGGAGTATCAGCGTGCTGTCGTATTCCGGTTGGGACGCTACAACAGCCTGCGCGGCCCGGGGCTCTTTTGGTTGATTCCGCTCGGGATAGAAAACGAAACTCGCATCGATCTGCGCGTCGTCACCAATCCCATTGAGCAACAAGAGACCATCACCCGGGACAGTGTGACTGTGAAGGTGAACGCCGTGCTTTGGTTTCGGGTCAGCGATCCCCAAAAGGCCGTTCTTACCGTCGAAAACTTCCGTGCGGCCGTGCAGCAGGTAGCACTGACAAGCCTGCGCAACGTAATCGGACAGCATGACCTCGATGAAGTTCTGAAGGAGCGAGACAAGATCAATGCGCTGTTGAAAAGGAACGTTCTCGAGAACACCGGCGCTTGGGGAGTAACTGTCGAATTGCTGGAGATGAAAGATGTCGAGATTCCGCAGGACATGCAGCGCGTGATGGCGATGGAAGCTGAAGCAATGCGAGAAAAGCGCGCCCGAATTATCAAAGCTGATGCCGAGCTGGAGGCATCGCGGAAACTGGCAGACGCGGCACAGTTGATGGTGGGAAACCCGGCAGCATTGGAACTGCGGCGAATGCAGATGGTCGCCGAAGTGGGAGCGGAGAACAACAGCACCACAGTAATAATGATACCAGCCGAATTTGCGCACATCGCAGGGAGCCTATCGAAGTTTCTCGAGGGAAAGAGCGCGGCCTAACCTTTAGTCGGCCGTGCCCTTCAACAGCACGAACCGCTTGACGGCGCGGAGTGCGTCCCGTATATTGGGATTGCGATGCGACTTTATTACCGAGCGTACGGTTTTACCTACCGCTACTCCTTTCCGGGGGAGCGGGCCGGTGAAACGTGCGCGGCGGGAGTGAGCAAGACGAGCTAAAAGCCGCACAAAGTTTCGAGATTCCGGGCCGCGACCTCCAAGAGGACGCGGCCTTTTTTTTGGTTTGCAGGCGGACGCGAGAGCAGAA
>DATNKB010000342.1:0-2097 GCA_035603595.1 Candidatus Dormiibacterota bacterium | reverse complement strand
GATTCTGGGATTGCGGAAATCGGTCCGGTGCCAGCGAAAAAACGGCTGGTGGTGGAGGCGGTGTCCGCCGAGCTAGTTACTTCAACTTCCGGTGCGCTCTACACCATGCAGTTAAACGGTCCGTTCTGCCTATTCATGATCCCTGCGCTGATCACGAACGGGGTTGACAACCTGAAGCGTTATTTCGCGACCCACGCGATACGGTTTTACGTCGAGCCGGGCGAGTCAATTCAGTTTCAGGTGGCTACCTCGGGCGCCGCCGGGCAAGCTACCTGCTTCGTCAGCGGCTACTTCCTGGATATTTGAGTTGATTGCGGGGAGCGGGTAGGCGGGCCCTCCTACGGCGGACAGGCGCTGCTGCCGCGGGCAAGTCAGCCGCCTAAATTCTCGTGGTGTCGTCCAGGATCGCGATATCGAGTGGGTCCGCCATGAGGCTGGTAACGTGGGCCGTCAATTCGGATAAGCCACCAGCCTTGGCAAGCACGGCATCAATACGAAACAGGGACGTCAGATTCCTTTCGATGTCCTGAGCGTACATGGTCACTAGAACGATGCGAACCTTGGGCAGCGCATATCTGAGGATTCCAGCTACCTCGATGCCATTTAGACCGGGCATTCTCACGTCCAATATAACCAAATCAGGCGAGAGCTCTCTGGCCTTTGAAACCGCATCGGTGCCATTCGCCGCTTCGCCGCAGATTGCGAAATCCGTATCGCGCTCGAGCGCCTGACGGATCATATTTCGCACGAGTTCGCTGTCGTCAGCGATAAGAATTGTTTTGGGTTTGCTCAAAACCGAAGTGCAAGACACCGCGTGTGTGGTCACGTTAGTCTGCTCCCGATTAGACACATACATTATAGGACACGGGGGAATACGGTGATCCGTGTAGGGGATGTATTGGATCACCAGGGACTCTCAGGACGTTTGCGGCAACGCATTGGTCGACAAGCGGAGGAATTCGAGGCGGAGAATCCAAGCACGCAGAGTCAAAGCCCGCACTCCTTCAAAAAACGAAGGGACGCGGCACCCGGAAATTCAACGGCGTGGGTTCGGGTGGTGTAGCAGGCCCGGACACCCAGAGAAGAAAAGTGCTAGTTCATGTCTCCGGTAACGCGATTACACATCCAAGTGTCAAATGACCGGGGTTTCCGCAGCTTATGAAGAATCGCGATTCCGCGTCATCAGCGGGTCAGATTGTCAATCTAGCTCAGCCGCGCGACAGAAATCGAGACGCTCAGACAGCGACCGGATGTTCTATTGCCCCCGACCTATCTGACTAAGGCCCGTAAGGCTGTACGGCTTTTGCAGGATCACTGCGCCTTTCTCCAACGTCGAAGTCAGAGCTCTCGCCTGAGGGGTATAGCCTGTTGTAAATATCACTCTGACGCCCGGTTTCAGAGCGGACATTTCCAGGTATGCCTTCGGACCGCTGAGTACAGGCATCACGACATCCATCACTGCCAAGTCGATTTGATTGGCATTGGCCGTGAAGAGTTCGAGCGCATTGCCACCGTCCGATGCGACCAGCACGCGATAGCCAAGCGCCTCCAAGATCTCTCGCGCCGTTTCTCGAAGTCCGTCGTGATCTTCGGCCCATAAAATTGTTTCGCTGCCCCTCGGACGATGATCATCATCTCTAGTTTCGCGATGCTCATGCCCCCCGTGCTGACCGGTAGGCACACTCGGAACGAGGACCCCACTCCTACCTTGCTCTCGGCGAAGACAAAGCCTCCATGCTGTTTGAAGATTCCGTACAATGTAGCCAAACCAATCTCCGATCCCTTCCCAATCGCTTTGGTTGTGAAAAACGGTTCAAAGATGTGTTCCATCGTTGCGGAATCAATGCCGATGCCCGTATCGGACACTCGCAGCAAAACATAACTCCCCGGCGGGTCCACGCAATGCTCGCGGCAAAACTCAGAGCCAAGTTCAACATTTCGAGTTTCGATAACTAGTTCGCCCCGATCCTTCATGGCGTCACGCGCGTTCACGCAAAGGTTCATCAGCACCTGTTCGATCCGCATCGGATCAGCAAGCGTGACTTTGAGATCGGGAGCCGTGAGAAGCCGAACTTCGACGCTCTCGCCAATTAGTGT
>DATNKB010000341.1:0-19481 GCA_035603595.1 Candidatus Dormiibacterota bacterium | reverse complement strand
GAGGCGGTCGCGAAGCGCGGCGATGCGCCGTGGTTCCGTTGCCAGATTTGCGCGCGCGAGTTCGGCGGCTTTGCCTAGGCCAACGATGCCAGGAACGTTTTCGGTGCCGGGGCGACGATCGCGTTCGTGATGGCCGCCGTGAAATTGGGGAGCGAGGGGCGTACCGGTGCGGACGTAGAGCGCGCCAACGCCCTTGGGGCCGTAGATTTTGTGGGCGGAGATACTGAGCAAATCTACGCCGAGTTGATTCACGTCGAGCGGGAGCTTGCCTGCTGACTGCACTGCGTCGCAGTGGAAGTACACATCCGCTTCGGCGGCGATACGGCCGATTTCTTCGATGGGCTGAATGGTGCCGAGTTCATTATTTGCGTGCATCACGCTGATGAGAATTGTTTCGGGGCGCAGCGCGCGGCGAATCTCGCCGGGATCGATTACGCCCGTGCTTCCGACTGGCACGTAGGTGCCTTCGATGCCCTGCTGTTCGAGCGCCTGGCAGGAATGGAGGATCGCGTGATGTTCGAACGCCGTCGTGATGATGTGCTTGCCGCCCGCGGCTGACTTTGGAGCGACACTTGAGACGAGGCCAAAAATTGCGAGATTGTCGGATTCTGTGCCGCCACTGGTGAAGACTATTTCCGAGGGCTTCGCGCCGAGGAATGCGGCTACGGAATCGCGGGCGCGATCGACTGCGGCGCGGGCTCGTTGGCCTGCAGAATGAATCGAGTTGGCGTTGCCGAAGTTGTCGGCGAGGAACGGCAGCATTGCTTCGAGGACCGCGGGGTCCACGGGGGTCGTGGCGTTGTAATCGAGATAAGCGCGCATTTTCTAGAGGCTGGAGGCTCGAGGCTCGAAGCTGGAAAACGCACGGGGAAGAGCGAAGATTCTTGCATCGCAAAATCGTGTTTTATTTGCGATTAGAAAATTATATGTGATTGATTCGTGGATGTTTAGATTGAATTCCAATTCCAGATTTGCGATTAGAAATTGACTCGGCATCAGGGCCCGGGCGTAGCCACTAGCCGACAAATGCCGGCTGCTGGCGGGCGCCGCCTTTTGGTCCCGCTCTGACTGCATCCGCGTCTCTTTTAGACAATTCATATCGCACGTCAAGGTCATATCGCACATCAAGGCTAGCAGGATGCTCGGGGATTGCAAGTGCCCGTTCGTCTGGAGATGGTACAGGCGGTCGGCGAAACAGAAAAGCAAACAATCAAGCGTTACTTCTTGGCGCGAGTCAGCTTGACAGCTTTGCATGCGTCCGTTAGCGTCGAAGAGCAGGTAGTAAATCGCAAGAGTTTCATTCGATAGTTTGCGGAGAACAATTTGGCACAGCATCGGCCGATCATTACGCTAACCACTGATTACGGGACGAGTGACCACCTCGTCGGTGTAATGAAGGGCGTGATCCTCAGTATTAATCCGGAAGTGAGCGTGGTGGATATTACGCACAGCGTGCTGGCGCACGATATTTTGGACGGCGCGCTGACGATCGGGCAGGCCTACAACTACTTTCCGCCGCGAACGATTCATGTGGTGGTGGTTGATCCGGGCGTCGGGACGCAGAGGCGGCCGCTACTGGTGGCGAGCGATCAGCACTATTTTGTGGCGCCGGATAATGGCGTGCTGTCGTCGGTTTACGACCAGACCGAGGCGCTGTATGCGTGGCACATCACGTCTGAGCATTATTTCAGGCAGCCGGTGAGCAATACTTTTCATGGCCGCGATGTGTTTGCTCCGGTGGCGGCGTGGCTTTCGAAATCGTGGCAGTCGTCGGCGTTTGGTGATCCGGTGGAGGATTTCGTGCGCTTCGCCCTGCCGAAGCCGAAGGTGAACGGGAACACGATCAAGGCTGTGGTGCTGAAGGTGGATAATTTCGGCAACCTGATGACGAATCTAAAGGCGGAGGACGCGCCGGCGCTGGTCGCGAATGATGGGAAGTTTGCGATTCGCGTGGGGAATGCCGAGGTGAAGAAAGTGCTGCCGACGTTCGCGAACGGCACTGCGGGCGAAGCGTTTGGCGTGATTGGGTCGAGCGGGTATTTGGAGATTTCTGTGAACAAGGGTAGCGCGGCGCGGACGCTGGGTGTGGGACGCGGCGCGGAAGTTACGGTGGAGCTAGGTTAGCGGGGATTTTGAGCGCAGGTGAGCGCCGCGCAAAGTCGATGTATGTTTAGATCGGCAGCAAGCTTCATAATTACGATGATGGCAAAGATTTGGCGGGTGTCACTGCTTGCGGCTATTTCGATCTTGCTTTTCCTAAATGTAGCGAAAGGATATTGGTCCCCCGCACTTATTCCGCCCGGCTATTCCATGTCAGACATGCAGCTGACATTGGAGATGCTCTCCGCAACCCACGGCGTGGATTTCAAAGATTATCGGGGTCGGCTAGAGGCGTCGGTAAGAAGGAACTGGTTCACGGTCATGCCCGAATCAGCACTTTTGGGAAGGAAAGGAATTGTGATCTTAACGTTTCATATCCAGCGAGACGGTACCCTTCTTGCCGACGATCCAAAATTCGAGTCCCTTTCAGGTACCGAGGCGTTCGACAAAGCCGCAGCCGACGCTATCCGCAACGCCGCACCATTTGAGCATTTGCCAGCTAGCCTACGATCTCGAAATATCAAGCTTAAGGTGGTTTTCTACTACAACCTTCCCGTGGATGTGCCCAAAGGTGCTTCCCATCCTTCAAAAAGCCAAACCGTAACGCGGCTCACGGAATGAAGCGAATCAGCCTTCCTCACCAGATACGACTCTGAAGAGAAAAGCCCACGACGAGAAAGGCGTCGTCGTGGCTACCTGCACATTTTTTGATACCTATTTCTCGACGGACGTTTGCTGTGCAAAGAATGCGTGCCACTTTCCGTTTTCCCAGACATAATAATCCGCGTAGCGAGTTTCTTTGGTTTTGCCGTCGGGTCCTGTCGATTGAGAAGTGCCGTAGGCGACGGCTACGTTGTCGTGCAGCAGGACAGTTGGTTCAGGAAGCTTGGGGATTGGCAGATTCTTTCCTTCGTTTCTCCGCGCAAACGCCAGTTCGTCTGATAGAACTTTGACTTCGCCGCTTCGCACGATTTCCGTGAAGTCTTTCGACAGGAGACACAGCTCGAAGTTCGTGTCGGCTTTCAGGTAGGCGATGGTCCAAGCGTTTTCGAGGCGCTGGATTGTTGCGACGTCGCGTTGTTGTGCCTTGAGGGCGTCCATGTCGCAGGTGGTTTGGGCGTGAAGCGGAATGGATGGCGCGAGTAGAACAACCAATATTGCGAATCCGATGTTTTGTGGGCGCAATTTGAGTCCTCCTTGGATTTATGAGGGGGTTGACGGTTGAGTGGTTTTGTTGTGAGCAGGGGAGATGAGCGAGCCAGAGTAGTAGCGATCAGGTAGGCGCGTGATCTAGCCAGTCGCGGAAGGCGACGCCTAGAAGGTCGCTAGGAAGTGATCGTACGTTTGTTCTGCAGTGAACGGGTCATATCTTCCATCAGCTCGTGAAACGCTGGTGAAATTGTTTCAATTACGCGAAGGCGCTCATTGCAAAGAATCTCTTCGTGGTCAACGCGAACAACACCCGGTTCTGATTTCCGATTAGCATTCCTGAAATCGAAGCAGACCGGATCGTAACTCCAATTATGTGGCCGCGCGAATCGAAGTAATCCTTTACCGAGCAAGAATGGAAACATGATAGCGTCGAAGATCGCATATCTGAATTCCTCGCCGGTTAATTTCGGATCGCGAACGCCAACTGAGTACAAAACGAGCGGGCCAGCCTCGAACGCAGGGAATAGATATCGCGCTATTAGAGAGCGAAAGCTGGCAGGCAATCGAAACGGGAAAGAGGCTTCGACCTCAGCTAGCCACGGCGCTCCATCGCTGGGCACAATGTGCCAGTCCACCCAGTCCATGTCGTCGCTCGTCGAGATAACACATTCAGGCGGAACCTCGTGTGGTCGAATAGTTTCGCGTGGCGAGGAATTGACCGCAGCAACGAATGCGTCAACACGGCGATCGCAGATATCGGTTGTCTTGCCCATGAGTCTGTCCGAGAACAATTTAGCACGAGATTAAGTCGACACCTGCCGGTCTAAAGTTCGACGCCACATAAGCAACACCGCCGCGCATGGCCTTCAATGGCTCGATCGTCCCAACTTAACATTCGGGCACGGCATGCCGTGCCCCTACTAAAAAGCTCAACGGGCGAGGGTGGTGATGATTAGGTGGGCGCGCATGCGGGGGTCTAGCCAGTCGCGGAGGGCGTCGCCTAGGAGATTGAAGGCTAGGACGGCGGTCATTACGGCTAGGGCGGGAAAAATTACGAGGTGGGGGGCGTCAAAGAGGTGGCTGCGGGCGTCGTTGAGCATTGCGCCCCAGCTGGGCATTGGGGCGAGAACGCCTACGCCGAGGAAACTGAGCGTGGATTCGGCGAGGATAGCGCCGGCCATCGCGATTGTGGCTTGGACGAGTACCGGCTGCAGAATGTTCGGGAGAAGATGACGCAACAATATGCGCGCGTTTGATGCGCCGAGTGAGCGCGCGGCAAGGACGTATTCCATTTCTTTCGCTTGCAGAATTTGAGCGCGGGCGAGGCGGGCGTAACCGGCCCAGCCGGTGATGACGAGGGCGAGAATTACTTTGCCGAGTCCCGGGCCCAGGAATGCGGCGAACGCAATTGCGAGCAGGATTCCCGGGAACGAGAGGAAGGCGTTGATGAGGACGACGTTGACTAGGCGGTCGAACCAGCCGCCGAAGTAGCCTGCCACGGAACCTATCGAAAGACCGATTAATCCTGCGCCGAGCACGACGCTGATGCTTACGAGCATTGAGACGCGCGCGCCGAAGAGGATGCGGGAGAGAATGTCGCGGCCGAGTTGGTCGGTGCCCATCCAGTGGGAGGAGCTGGGGGCTGCGAGGCGGACGGGGAGATTCTGCGCGATGGGATTGTAGGGGGCGAGCCATGGTGCGGCGAGGGCTGCGACGACGAGGATTGAGGTGAGTGCGAAACCGATGCGACCGGGGGTGCTGTGGCGGAGGAAGTTGCGGATGGCGTTCATTGGGTGGGGGGCTCTCCGAATGAGACGGTTCGCGCCGACTGCAGGTGACGATACAAGGAAAGCCGAGGGCGTAAGAGCACAGGCCCTTCGTTCCTCAGGGTAAACAAGAGTGCCTGTGCCACTGAAGGCGAACACCTTAGGAGAGATCCCTCGACTGCGTCCCGCGCCTTCGCCCCGCGAAGGAAAAAAAAATACGCGCGGGACTTCGCTCGGGATGACAGGTTCGGGATAGGCGCGCTCATTCGAGGCGCACCCTGGGGTCGACTGCTGCGTAGACGAGATCGGTTAGAAGATTTACGAGGACGTAGGAGACCGCGATCAGGAGGATGCAACCTTGCAGCAGAGGGTAGTCGCGCGCTTCGATTGCCTGTACGGCGAGGCGGCCGACGCCGGGCCACGAGAAGATTGACTCGGTGACGATTGTGCCGGCGAGGAGCGTGCCGAATTGAAGGCCGAGGATTGTGATGATGGGAATGAGCGCGTTGCGAAATGCGTGACGAAAAAGGACGGCGCTATTTGAGAGGCCTTTTGCGCGAGCGGTGCGGACATAGTCGCTTGAAAGCTCTTCGATTACCGATGTGCGGACCATGCGCGTGAGTATCGCCGCGAGCGCCGCGCCGAGCGTGATGGCCGGCAGGATTAGATGCAACGGGCCGCCGCGTCCTGACACGGGTAGCCATCCGAGAATCACGGAAAAGATAAGAATGAGCACGGGGCCCAGCGCGAAGTTTGGCACCGAAAGTCCGAACAGCGTGAGCACGCCAACGGCGTGATCGGTTGTTTGGCCGCGGCGCTCTGCCGCGAGCGTTCCCGCGGGGATGCCGATGGCGGCACAGACGAACAGAGCGAAGATGGCGAGCTCCAGCGTCGCGGGGTATCGCGACAAGATTATCCGCGTGACGGGCTGTTGGAAGCGGAACGATTCGCCGAGGTTTCCGTGCGCGATGCCGGAAAGATAGCGGCCGTACTGAACTGAAATTGGCAGGTCGAGGCCGAGCGCGTGGCGGAGCTGCTGCAAGTCTTCGGCGCGAGCGCCTTCGCCCAGCATCTGCTGAACCGGGTCGCCGGGCACGATGTGCGCGAGCAGAAAAACCATCGTGAAAATCAGCCAGAGCGCGGGCAGCGCGAAAAGGAGGCGGAGCGAGATGAATCTAAGCATTTACGGTGGAAGCCTTTCGGAGGCGCAAGCGGCAAGCAGATTCCTCTCTGCGCCACGCGTCCACCGCTGCGCGATGGGAAAAGCTAAGGCGCGCGCGGCTCCGCTCGGAATGACAAACGGTAAAACGTTGTCGGTGAGTGAGATTCATTTGTCACGGCGAACGTGCGACGCGCTGGCGGCGCGCCGGGCTTTCGCGATTTCCTTTCGTGGCGGCGGCTCGGAATCCTGCACCGAACCCGAATCGGAATCGGCTGGAGCCGGCGTTGACGCCTCAGGCTTCTTTTTGCTTCCGGAAGTTTCAGCGGGCTTCACGGATTTGATTTTTACGCGCGAGACGCGGCGATGATCCATGTCCATAACCGTAAAACGATAGCCGTACGCCTCAAAACTCTCGCCGCCACGGGGAATAAAGCCGAGCTGATTCAAAATAAAACCGCCGACCGTCTCGTAGGAACTATCCTCGGGCAGCTTGATGTTGTACTGGCTTTCGAGTTCGCGGACATTGGTGGCACCGTCAAAGATCATCGAGCCATCGGGAAGCGTGAGCGGACGCTCGACCACGTCGAACTCATCGTGAATCTCGCCGACCATTTGCTCGAGGATATCTTCGAGCGTGGCGAGGCCGAGAATGCTGCCGAATTCATCAACGACCATGGCGAGGCCGGTGCGGCGCGAGCGGAATTCGAGGAGGAGTTCGCTGGCGCGCTTGGTTTCGGGAACGATGAGCACGTCGCGCAGCATCCTGCGCAAATTGAAGTCGGGAGGTGGCGCGTGCTCCTCTGCTGCGCGAACGCGATCGAGGAGAATCCAGATCATATCCTTGATGTGGACGAAGCCGAGGATGTGGTCGAGCGAAACTTCGTAAACTGGAATGCGCGAGCGCTGCGTGGTGGCGAACATCCGCATCGTGTCTTCGATCGTGGCTTCGACGGGCAGCGCATGCACATCGGGCCGCGGTACCATCACTTCGCGGACCTCGATCTGGCCCAGTTCCATCGCGCTTTGAATGAATTTCACTTCGGCGGCGGGAATCAGGCCGCGGTCGTGGGCTTGCTGCACCATCACCTGCAGTTCTTCGGTGGAGCGAACGAGGGTGTGACTGTGCGGCGAAACCACGCCCAGCGCCGCTACGATTTTTTCGGCGATGCCGTCGAGAAGATCGATGGCCCAGCGGAATGTTTGCAGGAACCAATTAAACGGACGAGCGATCAGAAGAGCGACGCGCTCAGCGCGCGCAAGGCTGAGGCTCTTGGGGACGAGCTCCCCCAGCACGACTTGAAGCATGGTGAGCAACCCGAAGGCAAGAATGAGCGCGGCGCCGTGCGCGATCACCGCCGCCCAGGGACGCGGGATTGCAGCGACGAGCGGCGAGAGAATCGCGGAGAGCGTCACTTCGCCGAGATAACCAAGCAGAAGGCTCGCGATCGTGATCCCCACCTGAACGGCGGAAACGACCCGGCCCACGTCTCCGAGCAGAGACTCCACGATTTTCGCGCGGGGGTCGCCGGCGTCAACAAGTTGGCGGACCCGCGAGCTGCGGACGGCGACGAGAGAAAATTCAGCTGCGGCGAAGAATGCGTTCGTTCCGACGAGGAAGAAAACGGCGAAGAGTTGGAGGACAATCATTGCGCGCTACCCAGTCGCACGCGCGGCTTCATTTTACGCTGCTGCCGGACGGATGAGAGGAGCAACAGTGCGGCCATCGAAGGCAATTTTAGCAAGTTGTACGGCGCAGGAGGGGAAATCTGCTGCCGGGGCGGACGAACGAGACAATATTTCGCGCTGGGGCCGTTGCTAGGTTGGAACTGCTGGGCTACACTCCGGCACTCTTTTGAGGGCTCGCGGGAATGCTTGCGGAAATTGGGGACAGTTGAATGACACGCGGTTCGCGCATTGCACGGAACGTAATCGCGACGCTGCTGGTACTGGCAGGGATCGCGTTGCTCTCTGGCTGGTGGTTCGTGCATCGGCCTCTGCCGAGGTTGGACGGGCAGATCACGATGGCGGGACTGAAAGAGGGCGTGATTGTCGATCGCGACCAGTGGGGGCGGCCGTGGATTCGCGCGAAATCGACGGAAGACCTGGTGATGGCGCAGGGATACGTGATGGCGCAGGATCGTCTTTGGCAAATGGATCTGCTTCGGCGTGCGGCAGCGGGTGATTTGTCGGAGATTGTGGGGCCTGCGGCGTTGAAACTTGACGAGGAGAATCGGATCCTCGGGATGCGGCAGGCTGCGGAGCGCGCGGCGAAGGATTCGAGCGCGGAAATTCGCGGGCTGCTGGAAGCGTATGCGCGCGGTGTAAACCAATACATCGCGCAGCAGCACGGCCGGCTGCCAATTGAATTTTCTTTGTTGGGCTACGCGCCAAGGCCGTGGACGCCGACGGATACGTATCTGATCGATCTGTATATGTGGAAGACGCTTACTTCCACATGGAAATCGAAACTGAACCGGCAATGGGTGACCGCGAAGGTGGGGCGGGAGCGTGCGGCGCAGATGTTCGTGGCAGACTCGCCGCTTGATCACTACATTGTCGGTCAAGCCGAGCCAAGTGCGCCGGACAAATCTAATCGGCCGTCGCGGGAAGCCCTGCCTCCGAAAGCCATGGAGCTGAAGCCCGAGGGGACTGCTCCGTTCGCCTCACTGGCGCGCGCCGAGGCAATCGATTTTCTGGCGCAATTTGAGGAGGAATCCTCGGAGATTATTGGCAGCAATAATTTCGTTGTGAGCGGAGCGCACACGGCATCGCGCAAGCCCCTGCTGGCGAATGATACGCATCTTGCGCTGAGCGTTCCGTGCATCTGGTATCTGGTTCACTTGACGGCACCAGGATGGAATGTGGAAGGATTCGCGTTGCCGGGCGCGCCGCTGGTGATTATTGGACACAACGAGCGAATCGCCTGGGGCTTCACGAACAGCAATGTGGATGTTCAGGACTTGTATACCGAGACGTTTGATTCGAAGAACCCGCTCAACTATCGCGCGAATGGAAAGTGGATTTCAGCGGAGGTGCGAAAGGACAAGATTCCAGTTCGCGGAAAAGCGGATGTGGAACTCGACGTGACCGTTACTCGACACGGGCCAATTGTCTATCGAGAAGCGGAGAGCGAGGGTGGCCATGCATATGCGTTGCGCTGGTCAGCTCTCGAGCCCGGCGGACTTGATTTCGGATTTCCGCTGCTGGGTCGCGCGAGCAATTGGAGCGAATTTATCGAGGTAACGCGGCATATCGCAGGTCCGGGGCAGAACACGATCTACGCTGATGTGGACGGAAATATCGGATTCACGATGCCGGCGCGGATTCCAATTCGAGCTAGCGGAAACGGCGCGCTACCGGTGGCGGGCGATACCGATGAGTTCGACTGGAAAGGTTACATTCCGTTCGAAGAGCTGCCGCGCATTCTGAACCCGGCGGACGGGATCATCGCGACTGCCAATGCGCGCGCCGTCGGGCCTGGATACAAATATTTCTTGAGCGATCGGCAGGCCGGGCCATTTCGTACCGAGCGAATCTACCAACTGCTCTCAGGTCGAACGGATTTAAGGCCTGAAAACATGAATGCGATTCAGAATGACATTGTGAGCCTGCCGAATCAGTTCCTGGCAGCCCAGCTCCTGACGGCCGCACACTCGACGCCGCCGAAAGATCCGCGTACGCAAAAACTGATTACGGGATTGGTTGGGTGGGACGCGAAGGCAACGGCCGATTCGATCGAAACGACTTTTGTCGAGTTGACGCGGCATGCCTTGTTTCACAATCTGCTTTCGCCGTATCTCGGAGACGAAACTTCAAAATATGAGCTATGGGAGCCGCGAAGCGTGTATAACGACGTTTGGTGGCGCGACAAGGTGTTTCTGGAAAACATTTTGACGCAGAGGCCACCGGAGTGGCTCCCGAGAGACGTCGTCAACTACGACGTCCTGCTGATCTCCAGTGCGAACGACGCGGTAGCCGCGCTTGCCCGAGAAACCGGAACAAGCGACGTGGCGCGCTGGCAATGGGGGCGCTTACATCCGCTGAATATGGTCCATCCGCTGGGCCGAACAGGAGCGCTTCACGCTCTTTTGAGTATCGGTCCCTATGCGGATGGAGGAACGCTCGATACGGTGAAAGCGATGGGGGTGGGACACGGGCCGGCGATGCGGATGGTTTCCGATTTGGCGAATTTTGATAATTCGTTGATGGAAATTACGACCGGCGAATCGGGACAGGCGGCAAGTCCATATTATCGTGACCAATTTCAGGAATGGTTTCGCGGGCGCGGTATTCCGGCGCCCTTCAGCGAAGCAGCCGAGGAAAAGTCGCGGGCACATAGGTTGACGCTCGTGCCGGCGGGCGGAAGCGCTGTCTCTGCGGAGTAAGCAGAGATTGTTGCGGTGCACAAGGCCATTGTTGACGTTCTCTATCGTGGGATAGAATGCTTCCAGCAATCCCGCACCCAATTTTTCGCGACTCGCAATGGTGGTTTCAGGGATTTGAAAGTATATTGCGAGTATATGATCGCGAAGTAGAATGCCCTCGCGATGCCGTCGACCGGTGCGGCGTATCGACCAAAGCGGCTACTCGGTTCTTTGGGGCAGGTTACAACGAGAGATGGAGCGTCAGGAAAAGATGAATTCAGCGAGTAATAAAGCGGCAGAGGCCCCGCGCAAGGGAGAGTTTGAAAAGTCTCTCACGCGCCTCGAGGAAGTGGTGAAGCGGCTCGAAAGTGTGGAGCTTTCGCTTGACGAGGCGATGAAGCTCTTCGAAGAGGGTGTGAAACTATCACGCGACTGCCAGAAACAATTGGAAGAAGCGGAAGGCCGCGTCGAAATTCTGCTGAAGAAAGCGGATGGCAAACTTGTAGCGGAGCCGTTTGAGCCCGAAGATGAATCCTCCTAGTTGCGCTAGCACTATAGGCGCGCGCAATTTCGATTTGGCGCCCGCCGCGCATCGCTCATGAGCGTCCCACAATTCTTTGAGTCAGACCGCGCAGGAATCGAGGAGGCGCTCGACCGCCTGCTCCCGAAGGAAGAGGCTCATCCCGCGTCGATCCATAAAGCGATGCGGTATAGCGTGTTTGCCGGTGGAAAGCGTATTCGCCCGATTTTGTGCCTGGAAGCCGCGGCGATGTTCAGCGAGAACCCGGTCGCTGCTGTTTCCACAGGCTGCGCGCTCGAATTCATCCACACCTATTCGCTGATTCACGACGATCTTCCTGCGCTCGACAACGACGATTTTCGCCGCGGCAAGCCGACGTGCCACAAAGTTTTCGGCGAGGCGATTGCTATTCTCGCAGGCGATGCATTGTTGACGCTGGCGTTTCAGACCTTGGCGTTCGTTCCTGTTGAACCGCAACGCCGCTTAAATATCCTTGCGACGATTGCTCAGGCTGCAGGGACCGACCGCGGAATGATCGGCGGACAAGTTGCCGACCTCGAAGCCGAAAAGAAGACGCCCGACGTCGGCACCCTCGAATACATTCACCGCTCAAAAACGGCCGCGTTGATTCGGGCCTCGATTGTGGCGGGAGGAATCGCTGGCGGCGCGACGAACGAAGACGTGGAGCGCTTGAAATGTTTCGGCGAAAATATCGGCTGGGCTTTTCAGGTAGTAGACGACATTCTCGACGTCGAGGAATCATCCGCAGTGTTGGGCAAGACCGCCGGCAAAGATCAGGCCCAACAGAAAGCGACCTATCCCGCGCTTTATGGAATTTTGCAATCGCGGGATATTGCAGCGGATCTAGCGGCGAAGGCTCTCAGCGAACTTGATTACTATGGCGAACGCGCGTCGCGCCTGCACGAGCTGGCTCAATTTCTTGTAGCGCGGCGATCTTAGCTCACGCGGGTTTTGGCCTCTTCCCCACAATGTCCCCAAAAACTGAAAAGACGCGCCTCGACGTTTTGCTGGTAGAACGCGGCCTGGCACCATCGCGCGAACGAGCACAGGCGATGCTCCTCGCAGGGAACGTGCGCGTGAACGGCAAGCGAATGGACAAACCGGGCATCCGCCTCGCGACCGACGCTCAGATTGAGTTAGCGGGTGAAGCCCAGCGGTATTCGAGCCGCGGCGGACTGAAACTCGAAGGCGCGCTGGAAGATTTCGGCGTCACGGCGCAAGAAAAGACGTGCCTCGACGTGGGAAGTTCCAACGGTGGATTTACGGATTGCCTGCTGCAACATGGAGCAAGGCGAGTCTATGCCGTCGATGTGACGATCAATCAACTCGATTGGAAGTTGCAGAAAAATCCCAGAGTTGTGACGATCGAGCGGAATGCGCGCTACCTGAAGCCTGGCGATGTGGGCGAGGTGGTAGATCTGGTGACGATGGACGTATCGTTCATTTCTGTGACGAAAGTGCTTCCCGCAATCGTGCCGATAACAAAACCCGGCGCCGACTTCCTAGTTCTCGTCAAACCGCAATTCGAGCTTGAAAAGCAGCAAGTCGGCAAGGGCGGCATTGTGCGGGACGCCGCCTTACAAGAAAAAGCGGTTGCGAACGTGACTGGTGCAGCCCTTGCGCTGGACCTGGAAATCGTGGGAGTGCGCGCCAGCCGCATCACCGGAACTGAGGGCAATCAGGAGTTTTTTCTCCACGCCCGCCGCAGCGGATAGGTTAGAATTCGCCCTCCACTCATGATCCGAGCCGTCGGAATCGTTTGCAAGCCAATCAAGGAAATGGTCGCGACGGTAGTGCCGCCGCTGATTGCCTGGCTCCGCGAGCGCAAAATTGAAGTTCACGTAGACGTCGAGACCCAGGGCTGCGTCGAGCTCAATGTTCCGTGCATCGCGCGTGAAGCGATGGGCGAAAAAGTGGATCTCCTGATCGTCCTGGGCGGCGACGGCACGCTGCTGGCGGCCGCGCGCGCGTTAAAAACTCACAACATCCCGATCCTCGCCGTAAATCTTGGCAGCCTAGGCTTTCTCACTACGATTACGCTCGATCAGCTCTACCCCATGCTCGAGCAGGTGCTCGAAGGACACCATCGCACCAGCGAACGAATGGTGCTCGAGGCGCAGATTCTCCGGGGCGGTAAAGTCGCCGAGCACCAAACGGCTCTCAACGATGCTGTAGTTAACAAGGGCGCGCTATCCCGAATGCTCGATTTCGATTTGTACGTTGATAGTGACCATGTAGCCCGATATCGGGCCGACGGATTAATCATCGCAACTCCCACCGGATCGACAGCTTACTCGCTGGCCGCCGGCGGCCCCATCATCCAGCCCGGCATCGACGCCTTTGTAATCACGCCAATCTGCCCGCACATGCTGACCAACCGCCCGCTCGTTGTTCCCGACACGTCGCGTACCGAAATTGATTTCTCCGCCTCGGAAGAGCCCGTGTACATGACGCTCGACGGGCAAATCGGATTTGAGCTGGGCCCGGCGGACCGAGTGCTAATTACAAAATCGGAAAACAAAGTTACTTTTGTCCGCCCGCCGCGAAAAACTTACTTTGAGGTATTACGCAGCAAGCTACGTTGGGGAGAACGATGAAACTGGACGGCCTTTGTTGGCCGGTAGGAACCGTGAGGATTCGAAGTCTCTCGACTGCCTTGGCGGTGCTGATCATTCTAATCGCAGCATCGGTGATTTGCGAAGCGCAGCAGATTCCGGCCACCGAGACGGTCGCCCATAAGGCATTTCTTCAAAAGCTTGTCCTCGCTGCAATCGAACGCACGCACCATTCCGTCCGCTACGTTTCCTCGTACGTCCGAATTCCCTACCCTGGCGGTGATGTACCGGCCGACACAGGTGTCTGCACGGATGAAATTATTCGGATTTATCGCGCTGTCGGAGTTGATCTTCAGAAAGAAGTGCACGAAGACATGGTTCAGAATTTCGCAGCGTACCCTCACTATTGGCACGCCGATACAGCTCGGCCGGATTCCAATATCGATCACCGGCGAGTGCCGAATCTGATGGTGTTTTTTAGCCGCAAAGGCGAATCGCTTCCCACTAGCCTGCGCGGGGAGGATTACCAACCCGGGGATCTTGTTACTTGGGATCTTGGCGGCGGGGTGCCACATATCGGAATGGTTGTAGACACACGCGCGTCTGGAAGCGATCGCAACATGATCGTCCACAATATCGGAGAAGGACCAAAAATGGAGGACGTGCTGTTTCGTTGGAAAATCACAGGATACTACCGATACTTTGGTCTTAAATCGTAGTTCCCCACCCTGCTACTGCTACTTCACTTTGAGAACAACCAGCGTGCGATCGTCCGCCGGGTGAGCCCCGCCAGAAAAACGATCGAGTTCCTCAAGGATTCGGTCCGCCAAACCATCAGGCGTGAAATCGTGATGCTCCGCGATCAACTTGCAAACACGATCGTGGCCAAAGAATTCTCCGGCGGGATTCTGCGTATCGCCGATTCCGTCCGAGTGAAACACGACCACATCACCGGCGTTGAGAATGAAGCTGCGCTGATCGTAAGTTGCTTCCTCGAAAATTCCGAGCGGAAAACCGACCAACCGAATCTTTTCGCAACGGCCCCCATGAAACAGGAACGGCTGCTCCTGCCCCGCATTTGCAACTCGCAATTTGCGCCGTCCGCGATGCCAGGTTGCAAAACAGAGCGTCATGAATCGCCCCTCGATCATGCGCTCGCCCAAAAAGCCATTGATGGCCCGCAACATTTCCGCGGGCCGGTGCTTCTGGGGCGCGAGACTGCGAAGTGTTCCGATGCCCACGGCGCCGTAAAGTGCAGCCGCACTTCCCTTCCCACTCACGTCTCCCAACGCGATCGCCAGTTCCTGCGGCCCATAACGCAAAAAATCGTAAAGATCGCCGCTCAGTTCGCGCGACGACACAACCCGGGCCGCAATATCGAGCCCATATTCGGGCCCGGGAAGACGCGGCAGCATCGCGCCCTGAATCCGGCGAGCGGCTGTAAGATCCCGCTCCATCCGCGCTTCATCGCGCGCCACTTGCTCGTAGAGGCGCGCGTTTTCAAGCGAAACCGCAAACTGCGCCGCAAGAATCGAAAGCACCTGCACGTGGTCAGGCGTGAAATAATTCAGCTGCGGGCTTTCGAGATCCATCACACCGATAACGCGATCCTGATACAGCATCGGCACGGCAAGCTCCGAGCGCGTCTCCGGATTCACCATCAAATACCGCGGGTCGAGCGTAACGTCCGGAACCACCACGGCCCGCCGCAGCGTGGCCGCCGCTCCGACGATTCCCTCATGCGCCGGCACAGCGTTCTTTTCCTGAATGCGCTGCCCGAATTTCACCGTCACGCGATGACGGAAAACGTGCTCAGTTTCCTCGTACAGCAAGATGCTGAAAATCTGGTAATCAATCAGGCGTTTCGTGAGCTCGGCAGCGCGGCGCAGCACTTCCTCCACGCGCAGAGTTGAATTCGCTTCGCGGCCAACTTCATTGAGCAACAACAGCGTCTCGGCCTGATTGCGTTCGTGCTCGTAGAGTCGCGCGTTTTCCACCGCCGTGCTGATGCGGCTCGCCACCAGCACCAAAACGTTTTGCTGATCGGGCGTGAAGTAATCCAGCTGGCTGCTTTCGATATCGAGCACCCCGATCACGCGCCCGCCGTGAATCAGCGGCACTGCGAGTTCAGAGCGAACGCCGTCGAGAGCGTTCAGGTAGCGCTTGTCTTTCGTAACGTCGCCAACCCTTATCGGCTGGCCGGTAGCAGCCGCGGAACCGATAATCCCCTCGTCCATCGGAATGCGCCAATGTTCCACCACTTCGGGTCGATGCCCGATGGCAAAGCGAAAATACAGCTGATCTGAATTTTTCTCGGGAAGCAGGACGGCGAATACTTCGTAGTCGATCAGGCGCTTGATTTGCGCGGCGGCGGTCGCCAGCACCTCGTCGAGATTCAGCGAAGCATTAATTTCCTGGCTTATGTCCGCCAGGATTGCCAGCGTCTCAGCCGGAAGCTCCACTTTCGAATTGAGTTCGGTCGAATCCATCAATTAGCTCACGCGAGCACGCTTCTCCACCTCCGCTCTAAGCCGTGCGGAAGCATCGTGCACGCGTTCTTTTGTTGGAATGAATATTATAGCAGGTGGGAACGAGCGTCTTTTCGAGATTGGCGCGAATTGCAAAGCTAATAATTTCCGCTTGGAGCCAAAGTGGCAGTGGCTTCCGCAGGTGACGACGCGCGTGCTTGTTCCAGAATCTTCACGCTGGCGCTCGCTCCAATGCGCGTTGCCCCTGCCTGCACCATTTTTTGAACGTCCTCCAGGCTGCGCACTCCGCCCGAAGCCTTCACTCCCAAGCCATCGCCTACCACAGCGCGCATCAAGCGCACATCTTCCGCCGTGGCGCCGCCAGTGCTAAATCCCGTCGAAGTCTTCACGAAATCTGCGCCGGCATTCTTCGCCGCTAGCGAACCTCGCACCTTCTCTTCCGTAGTCAGCAGCGACGTCTCGAGAATCACTTTGCAAATTGCGCCGCCGCGATGGCTGGCATCGGCCACACCGCGAATATCCGCTTCCACGGCTTCAACGAGTCCAGACTTGAGCGCGCCAATGTTGATCACCATGTCGATTTCCTGCGCGCCCAGCTTGATGGACTCCTCTGCTTCGAATCGTTTCACCTGCGGTAACGTGGCACCCAGCGGGAATCCGACCACCGTGCATACGCGCACTTCGCTGCCGCGAAGCAACTCCGCGGCCTGCGGCACATTCCAGGGATTCACGCACACCGAAGCGAATCCGAATTTCAAAGCCTCAGCACAGATTTTGGCGATGTCGTCGCGGGTTGCGTCCGGCTTCAGCAGCGTGTGATCGATGAGCCGCGCGATGTCAGCTTCAATCGGACCGACCGTGGCTCCAGCCGATATCCGCGCCGCGCCGGCTTCCACCACTTTTCGCGTTTTGCGCGCGCACTTCTCCGCACAGCGTTCGTCGCAGCCCGGGCAAACGAGTTCGTCGATTTCGAGCCCGCAGAGGTCAGTGCATTTTTCGCTGCCGAGGTATCCGAGGATTTCTTCGGTGATGGCCTGGATGACTTTGTCGAGTTGCTGCTGATCCACCCGGCACTCCCGTGGTGCAATCCGTCGCGCCGCCGATACCAATCCAGCGTTCGGCTCAGGATTTCAGATGCCGCTTCTCGATCGCTCGAATCTTATCCACACGCTTTTGGTGGCGTCCACCTGCAAATGGCGTTTCGAGCCACGCCGCCACAATTTCGCGCGCCACTTCCGACGCAATCAGGCGAGCGCCGAGCGAAAGAATATTCGCGTCGTTGTGCTCACGGCTGTTTCGCGCGGTGGCCCTATCATAGCATAGCGCTGCGCGGGCTCCCGGCACCTTGTTCGCCGCGATTGAGGAGCCAATTCCAGCGCTGTCGATCACAATCCCGCGCGACGCGTCGCCTCGCA
The DNA here is from genome assembly GCA_035603595.1 of Candidatus Dormiibacterota bacterium. Taxonomy (GTDB): domain Bacteria; phylum Acidobacteriota; class Terriglobia; order Acidiferrales; family UBA7541; genus Palsa-295. The sequence continues at coordinate 1,937 of DATNKB010000341.1, read as the reverse complement.
CCACCGCGTTGGCAACCGCCTCGGCGAAATCAGGATAATCCACCGCGTCACGATTGGCAGTGCCCTGATCGAGCACCGTGTATCCCCACGCAACGAGGTAGCCTTTCAATTCCTCTTTGAGGTCGAAGCCTCCGTGATCCGCGCCGATCGCAATCGCGCGCGAAGCAACAGACGTGGGGCCTTCGTCATCGGCCAGTTTCGGCTCCTCGAATCGAATCGTGATTCCGCGCGCCTCCGCCTCGTCGCGAGCAAGTGGCGTGATGATCGTGCCAAAAGCGACCACCAGTTCGCCGCCTTGGCCGACAGATTCCAATTCCCGCACCGTTAGGACTTTTCGAGCCACGAATTATTCCGGGGGAAGGCTGAGGACGCAGACGTCTTTCAAATTGCGGTATCGTTCGGCATAGTCGAGCCCGTAGCCGACCACAAATTCGTTGGGAATCGTGAATCCCACGTAGTTCGCTTTCACTTCTTTGATGCGGCGTGAAGGTTTGTCCAGTAGTGCGGCGATGTGAAGCGTCTTCGGTTTGCGCTGCTGCAGGACGCGAATTAAATAGCTCAGCGTCAGCCCGGTATCGAGAATGTCTTCGACCAGCACAACATTCAGTCCTTCGATGCTGCTATCGAGATCCTTCAGAACGCGCACCTGGCCGGAGCTTTGCTTTCCTTTGCCATAGCTGGAAACAGCGATGAAATCGATCGAAGTATCGAGATTGATCTCACGCACGAGATCGGAAAGAAAAATGCAGGCGCCCTTCAGTACTCCGATAACGTGAACGCGCTCGCCTTTGAAATCTTTCGTGATTCGTTGCGCCACCTCGCGGACGCGCTTCTGAATCGCAGCACGTCGAATCAGCACTTTCAGTTTAGGTTGGCCTGCACCCGCCATATGCGCGCCCCCGCAGGAAAGGCGGCTACTCTATCTCACGAACTTAGCGCTGACAAGGCAAGCATTTGAAACGGCTGTGGTTTTGGAAAGGTTGGAATTTAGATGCGCAAAGCGAAAAGCAGCCCACGCGCTTGAATGACAATCGAATGCGCTAGTGCTCGGCTTTCGCGGGCCGGCTCTCAGCAGGTTTCGCTTCCGCGTCGCCTTCTTTTGCGGCCGATTTGGAATCGTCGTCGGGCTTTTTGGCCAGGTATTGCACGATCATCGACACGCGCCGATTCGCCGGGTCTAACGGCGCGTCAGGCTTCCGAAGGCTCTGATCGGCGAACCCTCGCACTTGCGTAATCTGATCAGGCTTCACTCCGTTTTCCTGAATCAATCGTCGGATGGCATTCGCACGATCGGCTGATAACTCCCAGTTTGTGTAACTGCTGTTTTGGGAATACGGTTTTGCATCCGTGTGCCCTTCGACGTAGATCTTGTTAGGAAGCTTGCCTAACTCGTGAGCGAGTGCGATGAGGATGTCATTCCCGTCGCCGTTGGGCTTGGCGTTGCCGCTTTCGAAAAAGGTACCGTTCGCTGATTCCATCAATTCGATTCGGAGTCCCTCGTTGGTCACCGTCATATCGATGTGATTTTTTAGCTTCTCGATATTCGGGACCTCTCGGATCGCTCTCTGTAGCTGCTCCTTTAGGTCGCCCATGTTGTCTTTCGAAATCACGAAGTTTTGCCCGGAGCCCTGCATATCGCTGCCGATTTTTGTCGACGTACCGGTGGGATCCTTGAAATATCCGCCGACTGCCTTCTGAATCTCTTTGCTCGAATTGAGCAGCCACAACACGATGAAAAGCGCCATCATCGCCGTGACAAAATCCGCGTATGCGACTTTCCACGCGCCGCCGTGATGGCCGCCGTGGCCGCCGCCTTTCTTGATAATGATGATGGGAGGTTTCGCGGTCATTGTGCGAGAGCGCTCTTATGCAGCCGCAGCGACGGCGGGTGCGTCGCCTTTATCTTTGATGAATTTCTCGGTCTCCTGAAAATCAGG
>DATNKB010000340.1:0-9851 GCA_035603595.1 Candidatus Dormiibacterota bacterium | reverse complement strand
TGAGTTCCGCGGTTGAAGTTCGTCAGAGTGGCGTCGTTCTTCAGGACGCCGGAAAGGACCTTGAAATACGTGATGCGGCCGGCGAAAGGATCGGCCAGCGTCTTGAACACAAAAATCGAGAGCGGTTCGGAATCGGCCACTCTGCGCTCAACGGTTTCGCCCTTGTGGTCTGATGTCTTGTGGCCGCTTGCCTTCCCGCGCGAGGAGGGAGCCGGGAAGATATCGCACAGGAAATTCAGGATCGCGTTGGCGCCGATATTGTGCAGCGCGGAACTCAGCAGCACCGGGAAAATGCGCTTCGCGAGTACCGCCTCGCGCAGGCCTTTTTTCAAATCGTCGATGGGAAGCGTTCCCTCGTCAAAAAACTCCTGCATCAAGGCGTCGTCGCCTTCGGCGACGAGTTCCACAAGCGCTTCGTGGGCAGTTTTTGCTTCTTCCGCGAGATCGGCCGGAATTTCCTCCACTTTGGCTTTACCGTCACCGTCGGGTGTGTATGTCAGCGCTTTCATCGCGACGAGATCAATCACGCCACGAAAACTTTTTTCCGCGCCAATGGGCAATTCGATGGGAACAACGCCGCGGCCGAAAACGTGCTGCAGCGAGTCGAGCGCGCGCTCAAAACTCGCCAGCTCGCGGTCCATCCAATTCAGGACGAAGGCGCGAGGCTGATCGTATTCGGTGGCGTAGTCCCAGGTTTTTTCTGTAACAACCTGAACGCCAGCGGCTGCGTCTACCACGATGAGAGAAGCATCAGCGGCGATGAGCGAGGATTTCGTTTCGTTGATAAAGGTGGAATAGCCGGGGGTATCGAGGAAATTAGTTTTCGTTTTTTCCGCCTGGCCGGCTGCCTGCCATTCGGCGTAGGCGAGGCCGGTGTTGATCGAGATCTTGCGCGCGATTTCTTCTTCGTCCCAGTCGGTTACCGTGGAGCCGTCGGAGACTTTACCCAGCCGCGGCGTCATGCCCGCGGTGAAAAGTAACGACGATACGAGCTGGGTTTTCCCCGTATCGCCGTGGCCTACAATGCCCACGTTGCGGATCCAATCAGTGTTGTAGGACTTCATATGGCACCTCGGTTTGAGATAGATGGAAACAAAGCTCGAATAGAAGCACTTGCAGGATGGCCGGTCGGAACAGGCATTTCGTGGCGGGATATCTCGAAGCGCGAATCCGAGATGTAAGGACTGGAAAACTCACGACGCCGCCCCCCGGCGGTTGCGCGTGACCCTGCGGAATGGGGATGCTAGCACACGGCAAGGGCGTGTTCAACCGAGGGGCCAATCGGCCCGGCTCCGGCTGCGTGGGTTCCTGGAGATGAGTTTTTAGCGGCCTACGGCGAAACGATTCTCGCTTGAACCTCACTATGTCAACAGAGTTTCCCGGCTAGAACCCATAGGGAGTATGAAAATCAGCCGCACGACGCGGCAATACCGCGCGCTTGTAGCGAATCGCGGGGGAGGCCAACATGTTTCGCACTCACGGAGTGGCGGCAGCTGCCTTGCTAACATTGGGCGCGCTGTTTCTAGGCTTCCCTCGCATTGCGGGCGCGCAGATGGCATCGAGCGCGAAAGCTGCTGAACAGCCGGCTAGCGAAAATGGGAAAGCGGCAGAGAAGGCCCAGGAACAAGCCGAAGCAACCGCTTGGCGAGAGTATTGCAGCGCCACGCTCGAGAAAGCGCCTATAGAGGACAAACCGGTTTTCCTGACAGGTTCGCAATCCGGCTACTACTACAAAGTAGGCAGTGCGATCGCAGCCGTATTGGCGGACAAGAAAGCGCAACCTAGCCAGCCCTCGATTCAGCTCCAGCCAATCGGCACCACGCAGACGAGATGCAATCTGCTGGGACTCGAAACGCGCCATGCGTCGTTTGCGCTCGTGCAGAGTGACGTGGCGCACGATGCCTGGTTTGGGCATCCGCCTGTTCGCTCAGCGCCGGCGAAGGGAATCTCGCTTGTCGCGCCGCTGTATGTGGAAGCGGTGCATATTGTCGTCCGGCCCCATTTGAATCTGGCGAAATTGACGGACTTGAAAGGAAGACGCGTGTGGCTGGGAGCGAGAAACAGCCTAACCGTATTCACGGCGAAACGAATTCTGGATGCCGCCGGACTCACGCCTGACCAGGTCGCCGCGCTCGAAGAATGCCCGTCGCCGAAGGGATTGTGTCCCGAGGTAAAAATTACGGAAATGACCAGCGACGACGCGCTGACCGCTCTGCAAGAGCTCAAACTGGACGCGATGTTCCAGGTGGGCGTGGTGCCCTATGACACGCTGCGCGATAAGATCGTGCCGTCGGATGGTGAAGGCCATCTGCTCGATGCCGAGCGCCAGAAGCATCCGTGCGATGCGGTTCGCCAGGCGCGGGTAACCGATCCCACGTTGAGAGATAGCGAACTCCATCTTTTCAACCTCGATCTGGATCTCGTCAATCGGCTCGTGGATGACGGCAGCTACATCCAGCAATTGATTCCGGCCGACGCGTATTGCCAGTCCGATGCCACCCTCACGGTGGGGGTCCGCGCTCTGCTCTTAACGAACAAGGAGCCCTCTGATCCTTCGGTGAGTCAGATTGCGAAGGCCATTCTCGCCAACCAGCGCGAGATCGAAACGAAATTGCGGCAGGGCGTCGAACAACAACAAGTGGAGCACGGCGATGCCATCACGGGTGAGCCGTCAAAATTGCCGCTGTTACGAGTTACCACGCCGGGCCCGCTGTACGCGCGTTATCACGAGACGATCAAAAACGAAAAGATCTACTTCGATCCCTGGAAGGTTTTCGCCAAGCAACGCCTGGCGCTGGTAGTGGCGCTGCTGATCGTTTGCGGTTTGCTTTATTGGCGGCGCGGACCGGTCGGCCGCGCGCTGGCGAATCACGGGAATTGGCCGCTCGGTCTTTTTGTTTTCCTGTGCGTTTGGATGGCGATCGCCGCCTGGATGAAACACTATGAAGGCTCGGTAAATGAAGATTTCAGCTCGCTTCCGACGGCGATGCTGTCGACGATTCTGAACTTGCTGGGATTCGGCAAGGAGCCGATCACACAGAACGGGCAATATCTGTGGCACTGGGGCGCTTGGGCCACTCGGCTCGTCTTCTTCAGCTTGCTGGTTCCGAGCCTGCGGCGGTTGGTTCGTCCCGATTGGTGGGGAAGATTCAAAAGGCGCCTCGGCAGCCTCGATTCGAAGCGCCACGCTATGAAAGAAAGCTCGCCGGTTCCGCCCGAGGCGCCTCCCGCAACGCCTGCTGCAACCGCTTCTTGAACGCGCTGGCCGACGAAGAATTTGTTGGTGGCTGAAAATCAACAGGCTGGCTCAACGCGGCCATTCAAACCGGCCACTCGACGACGTCTCCCCGATGCGCGAACTTTCTGTAGAACTCTCATTCTAAATAGCTTATATGCGATCCGTTCAAGCGCGAGCCGTTTGGCATAGGCCTTGCATCTGTGACCGTCATGAAAGGTTTCACAGGCAGTTTCGGGGCTGGTAGCGAGGCCGGAAAAAGGTGCCGCAACCCAGCCGGGAGGTCTCAGATGCGTTATCTAAAATATGTTGGATATGCGGCAGTTCTTGGAATTCTAGTGCTTTCGATGAGCGCTGTTGCGAGCGCGCAGGTACGAGTGGGAATCGGCGTCGGTCCGGTTGGCGTCGCGATCGGGGCGCCTCCAGTGTGCGCCTACGGCTACTACCCGTATGCTCCGTACGCTTGCGCGCCCTACGGATATTGGGGCCCTGACTACTTCACGAACGGAGTATTCATCGGCGCCGGCCCGTGGTTCCATGGCTTCTACGGTCACCCGTATTATGGCCGCGGTTACTATGGCCGTGGCAATTGGGATCATCGCGGTGGTTGGGATCGTGATGGGCGCGGTGACAACCGGTTCCATGGTAACGAAGGGTTCCGCGGTGGAGTTCGCGGAGGTAATGATTTCCGCGGCGGGAACAGCTTCCATGGTGGAGGCGCAGTGCGCGGCGGTGGCAGCGGCTTCCATGGTGGAGGCAGTGCAGGTCATGGAGGCGGACACCGGTAAGCGCGGTTTCTTTGCCTGAAGGTGAAAACGGCTGGCAGCGAAAGTTGCCAGCCGTTTTTTTTTGTGCAGGCGGATTAGTTTTGTTCGTCGGCTGATGGGCCGTAGATGGAGGGAACCGCGACGTTGTTGAGGCGCAGATAGACTGAGAGCTGGCCGCGGTGATGGATGATGTGGTTCAGGATGAAGCCGCGAAGGGCGGCTGTGCGTGGAAGCGAGAAAATGGTTTTTCCGCCGGCTTGCAGCGTGAAGATCTTTTTCAAATCCTCGTCGCTCGACTGAGCAATGGCGGCGCGGGCGGCGGCGACGTTCTTGTCGAAATCCTCGAGGAGCTGTTTGCGGGTGGACATGATGGTCGGCTGTCGTGGGGGCGCGCCGGGCGGACGAAAGTCGATCGACTCGCGCTGAAGGGCGAGGGGAACGAGCGTCGGCAATTCGACGAGGTGTCCGGCGAGTCGGCCTATGGTCATGGATTTATCGTGGGGCTTCCAATCGGTGTTGGTTTCGGGCACGCGTTCGAGTGTTTTTCGGGTGGTGCCCATTTCGTGATCGAATTCCGGCAAGAAAGCATCGCGGATTGCCATTGGTGAACCTCCTGATGGCGAATGGGATGCGGGCATTATACGCCGACGCTCGGGCCAGGCTGCAGTGACAAAAATTTGGCGCGATTACGGCGCGATCGTAAAGGAATCGTCAGGGTTTACGAAGCCGTAGGCCATGCGAGAGGTGTTAAAGGCCGCGGCTGGATTGCCGTTGCGATCGAGGAGAATCAGGCCGCCGGTGGTGTGGGCTCGATGGGCGAGTTTGCGAACGCAGGCGTTCGCAACGGATTGGGCGTCTCCCCCGGCGGAGGTTGCAACTGTCGAGCGTGTGCCCCAGGCGACTCCCCAGCGACAGTCATCGGATTTTGTGGCCGGATTCTCCGCTGTGGCGAGTAGATCGGCGGCCATTTTAGCCATCACAATTTTCATGATGCCTTCGCCATGGCCTGTGCAGGAAACGGCACCGGCTTCTGCGTCGGCATAGCAGCCGCAGCCGATGAGAGGCGAATCGCCAACGCGCCCGGGAAATTTGCAGCATGTGCCGCCGGTGGAGGTGCCGGCGATGAGGTGATTTTGCTTGTCGAGGGCAACTGCGCCGACCGTGCCGAATTCGTGGTCTACGTGATGCTCGGCAGCGTGCGAGTCTTCGAGGCAGCGGCCCCAGGCGGAGCGCTCGCGATCGATGACGAGATCTTCGGGAGCGCAGAGGACGATGCCGTTCTCGGCGGCGAATTTTTCGGCGCCGGCGCCGACGAGCATCATGTGCTCGCTTTTCTCAAGGACGGCGCGGGCCAAGCGGATTGGATTGCGAATGCGTTCGACGGCTGCGACTGAGCCTGCTTTCAGAGTTGCGCCATCCATGATGATTGCATCGAGCTGAACGCGGCCGTCGCGATTCAGATGCGAGCCGAGGCCGGCGTCGAAGGTGGGATCGTCTTCGAGAATTACGATGGAGGCTTCGACTGCGTCAATTGCGGCGCCGCCCGCTGAAAGAATTTTCCAGCCGGCTTTCAGGGCGCGGCGGATGCCATCGCGGCAATCCTCGACAGCTTCATCGGGGATGTTCCAGGCGCCGCCGTGAATGATGAGGGAGGGTTTCATGTCGCGCGAGTGGTCAGAGGTTTGTGTAGAGCAGGAGCGTGACGCTGATGGCGATCAGCATCGGGCCTAGAAGGAACGCAAATCCTACGCCGAGGAGAAAGCGGACGGCGTGTTTTCGTTTGGCGGCTGGGACAGCGGCGGGGAGCACGCGAGCGGTGCTGATACTTTCCTGGCGGCGAAGAATCGAGCGGAAAACGTTGATGTACGCGGCTAGCCAGAATTTGATTTCGTTGCGTGACTGCCAGAGCAGGTCGATACCAGCGCAAATAATGAGCGCGCCGATGATAGCGAGAAGCTTGGGCATGGCTATCGTCCGCGTCCTGCGGTGCGCGAGAAGAACTGAGGAGATGGGCGTTGCGCTCCGTGCGAGAGGTTCGCTTCCAGTGGCGACGGCGATGGAGCTGGGATGGAAACGGGTTTCGGGGCGGTGACGACTTCTTTGGTCTGCTTCCAGGTGTGCACGATTCGATGGATTACCGTGATATTGGGGCCGATCGCGAGAATCCATAGCACGGGCGGCATGCGATTTGCGAGCGCGCCGATGATCATCAGCACGAGGCGCTCGGGACGGTCCCAGAAGCCGACGTCTTCGTTGGGCACGAGCGATTCCGCGCGGGCTTTCGCGTAACTCACCATAACGGCGCCTGCCATGGCTGCGCCGGCGAGAAAGGCGTAGACGAAGCGATTGACGCTGGCGTAGTAGACGAGCAGACCCAGGAACAGAATTAGATCCGCGTAGCGGTCGAAGATCGAATCGAGGAAGCCGCCAAAAATGGAAACGCGATTCTGGATGCGCGCCACGGGGCCGTCGAGAAGATCGCAGAGCCCCGCGAGAATCATCATTCCGCCGCCGGCTGCGAAACGGCCCTGCGCAAACAGAATGCCCGCCCAGAGATTCAGGCCCAGAGCTGCCCAGGTGATGACGTTTGGCGGAACGCGGGTAGGGGCGAGAAGCCCTGCGAGCCGGTTGATGGGCCAGGACAGGTAGCGACCGATGGAGCGGCTCAGCATGAGGCTGGAATCACCCAGTTATTCCTCGTCGTAAATTGTCGCCAGGCGGACGACTTCGTAATCTTTTATGCCCGCCGGCGTTGTTACCTGCACTTCGTCGCCGACTTTCTTGCCCAGCAGCGCGCGGCCGATTGGAGAACTGGTCGAGATCAGGCCCTTGGGCGCGTCCGCTTCTTCTACTGTGACCAGTTTGTACTCGATTTCGGAGCCCTTCGCAATGTCCAGTACGACAATTCGCGAACCATAGGCGGCTCGGTCTTTTGGGAGGTTGTTGAGATTGAGCATCGAGAGGTCGGCCATGCGCTGGTGGAGCTGGGCGAGGCGCGTGGAGACGAACGATTGGCGCTCTTTGGCGTATTTGTACTCGGCATTTTCGGAGAGGTCGCCATGGGCGCGCGCCACTTTGATTTCTTTGGGCAGCTCGTCGTGGAGCTCGTGCTCGAGAGCGGCGATCTCGTCTTTCAGCTTCTTTTTGATTTTTTCGGCTAGATCGATCATTTCGGGTTGTTTGCGGCGCTTGGGAGAGCGTCGCGATGCGAGTGGACTCCCTTTTCGTTTCGGCACAATTACTTAGCAATTATAGAGGATTCGCGCGGAATACCGCAAATCGCTTCGGACCATGGCCCCTTCGAGTTTGCCAGGGCTACCACCATCCCTCGATTACCTTTGAAATAGGCCTCATGCTAGGATTCGGCGCTATGAAAACCGTCCTCCTTCTCATTTGCTCTAATGTCTTTATGACGATCGCCTGGTACGGCCATCTGAAGAACAAAAAGGCGCCTCTCTTTGCTGTAATCGTCGTGAGCTGGCTGATCGCCTTCTTTGAATATTGTTTTCAGGTTCCCGCAAATCGCATCGGCTACGGCGAGTTCACGGCGTTTCAACTGAAGATCATCCAGGAAGTGATCACACTTTGCGTGTTTGTAGCGTTTGCATGGATCTACCTGGGCGAACACGTGAGGTGGAATCACGTCGTCTCGTTCCTTTTCATCGTAGGAGCCGTGGTTTTTGGCTTCTGGGGCAAGCTGTAGCTCCTTCATGCAACGCCGATGTTCGATAGACTTCGCCGCAATTCCAGATAAAATGATCGGTTCGCGGACGACTCGCGATGTGCCTGATTTCCGTTGGTGCGCTTGCGAGGCAATTTCGTTCATATGGGTTGAAGCAATCTCAGGGAGCTTTAGATGATTGTTGGTGTTCCTCGCGAAACCTTTCCGGGAGAGCGACGGGTGGCGCTGGTGCCATCGGTGGTGCCAACTCTTGGGAAATCCGGGCTTGAGGTGGTGGTGGAAGCGGGTGCCGGGATTGAAGCAGGATATCCGGACGCAGACTACACCGCGAAGGGCGCAAAGATTATCGCCGAGCGCGCCGAGGTATTTCGCACTTCTGACATTATCGTGCAGGTGCTGGCGCTGGGCTCGAATGACAAGACCGGGGAAGCGGACTTGCCGCTGTTTCACCGCGACCAGGTGCTGATCGGCTTTCTGCGGCCGCTGGGCGAGTTGAAAACGATTGAGCAGATTGCCCAGACCGGAGTGACTTCCTTCGCCGTGGAGTTGATGCCGCGAACAACGCGTGCGCAGGCCATGGATGCGCTTTCCTCGATGGGCACCATTTGCGGCTACAAAGCTGTGCTGATTGCAGCCGACACGCTGCCTCGTATTTTCCCCATGCTGACCACCGCGGCGGGGACGATTACTCCTGCGCGGGTGCTCATCATCGGCGCGGGTGTCGCAGGTTTGCAAGCAATCGCGACAGCTCGACGGCTCGGCGCCGTCACGTCCGCATACGACATGCGGCCAGCCGCGAAAGAACAAGTTCAGAGCCTGGGAGGGCGTTTCGTCGAACTGCCGATCGAAGCGAAAGATGCGCAGGATGCGGGTGGGTACGCGAAGGCGCAGGACGAAGAATTCTACCGAAAGCAGCGGGATCTGTTGGGTCGCGTGGTGGGCGAAAGCGACGTGGTCATAACGGCAGCGGTGATTCCGGGCAAGAAATCGCCGGTGCTCGTAACCAAAGACATGGTAGCGAGGATGGCGCCGGGATCGGTGATTGTCGATTTGGCATCAGAACGCGGAGGAAATTGCGAGCTGACACGACCTGGCGAGAAAGTAGTAGCCAACGGCGTGACGATCATCGGCCGAATCAACCTTGCGAGCACCGTGCCCTATCACGCGAGCCAGATGTACGCCCGCAACATCACCGCGTTCCTCCAGTACCTGGTTCATGATGGCAAGCTGGAGCTAAAGCTTGACGATGAGATCGTTCGAAGCACGCTCCTCACGCGAGGCGGCGAGATCGTGAACGGGCGCGTGCGCGAATTCTTATCGCTGCCAGCACTGGCGACAGCGGGAAAGGGGGCAAGCTGATGGTGCAATCGGACTTGCTGACCGATTTGTACGTTTTCATTTTGGCAGCCTTTATCGGATTTGAAGTGATTCGCCGCGTTTCGCCGCTGCTGCACACGCCGTTGATGTCGCTCACGAATGCGCTGGACGCCATCGCTGTGGTGGGCGCGATCATTCTCGCCGGAGAAGGGAAGAGCACTCTCGCGACGATCCTCGGGACGATCGCCATCGTTGCCGCGACGAGCAATATCGTAGGCGGCTTCCTGATCACTGACCGCATGCTGAAAATGTTCAAGACCAGCCGCCCCACGAAATCATGAATTTCCTCTCCGGTTCTGATTTACTGCTTCAAATCATCTATCTCATAGCGGCCGTCCTTTTCATTCTGTCGCTCAAATTGATGAGCTCGCCGAAATCGGCGCGGCACGGAGTGTGGGCCGGTGAGCTGGGGATGCTGCTCGCGATCATCGGAACTCTGCTGCATCAGGGAATCGTGGACTACCGCTGGATCGCGATCGGCCTGGTGCTTGGATCGATCATTGGCGTGCCGCTGGGCCTGGTTCACATGACAGCCGTTCCGCAAAGGACGGCGCTCAGCCATGCGTTTGGCGCGCTCTGCGTGACACTGGTGGGCACATCGGAATTTTATTTGCGCGCGCCAAATGTGCCGCCATTCATGATGGCGGTGCTCTCGGCAGAAGTGATTCTCGGTTCGCTTACTTTCACGGGAAGCTTGATGGCGGCGGGAAAGCTCGAGGAGGTGCTTCCGCAGCGGCCAATCACATACAAAGGGCAGAATTTCGTCAACCTCTCAGTCCTGGGCCTGGCG
>DATNKB010000339.1:0-4981 GCA_035603595.1 Candidatus Dormiibacterota bacterium | reverse complement strand
GGATTCGTGCAGGTCAAGCCTTGTTTCGCGTCGATGCCGTCAACGCCGATGAACATAATATCGGAGAAGAGCATCTCGGCCGCGGCAGTTGCGAGCGGGCCCACGAGGGTGAACCAGGTACCGCGGAGATGCCCTCCAGTCACTATAACCTCGATATCTTTCGAGTTACTCAATTCCATTGCCATATTCACCGTATTGGTGATGATGGAAATCCCGCTAAGCACCTTAAGAGTTCGAACCACTTCGGTCGTCGTGGTGCCGCCGGTCAATGCGATTGTTTGACCAGTGCTCACCAGCTTAGACGCTGCGAGGGCGATACGACGCTTCTCTTCGGCGAAGCTGCTCACCTTGTCCTGGAAAGAGCTGTCATTTCGGAACGGTTCGTAGAAAAGTGGTCCTATTCGCACTGCGCCGCCGCGCGTACGCCTGAGCAGGGCTCGACTTTCAAGGTCTTCCAAATCCCGGCGGATGGTAGCAATGGAGGCGCCCAGCGTGGTACAGAGCTCGTCAATAGCGACGGTGCCTGTCTCCTGCAAGCGCTGAAGAATGTATTCGTGACGTGCAACCAGGTTGTCGCTCTTTGGGGGCATTTGCAAACCAGAAAAGGTAATTCGTGTAGCTGCGCTCTACAATACCATGTCCATGCGCGAACCGTCGTCAGTCACGGTCGAAACCCAAGAAATGTATCATAACGAAATCAGAAAGAGAAACAGACAAAGGGCACCTCAAAATTCTGAGGAGTGAATCTCCTGCAACGAAGAAGGCGCGGCGACCAGGCTTATTCAACCCGCATCGATATTGAGCTTCGTTGAATGGCGGCGGATGAGGAGATGATTTGATGATATGACATAAAAATCATAATAAATGCGCGATTATATGCATTAAGACTCATTAATATGATAAAAATAAGGACTAAACATCAACAAGTCGAAGGATTGTTGCAGCTGAAGCTAAGGGGAAGGAAATCAATCATGAGCAGTACGTCGTGGGGGATCGCCAGTCTCATCATTGCCGGTGTAATGAACGCCAGCTTCACGATGCCCATGAAGTACGCCCGTAAATGGGCCTGGGAGAACACCTGGCTCGTTTGGACAATCCTTGCACTCGTGGTTTTGCCTCTTGGAGCTGCTCTTGTGACCATCCCGAATCTGTTGATGGTTTACGGCTCAGCATCGCCGGAGATAATTCTCGCAGTCTGTGGTTTCGGTGTGGGCTGGGGAGTGGCTCAGGTCTTTTTCGGTCTTGCAGTGGACATGATCGGGATCACACTCGCATTTTCTATTGTCTTGGGAACTTCGGCGGCCGTAGGCAGCCTGATCCCAATGGTGTCTTTGCACCGGGAATCTCTCAAGAGCACGGCAGGACTTGCGGTACTTGGTTCTATTGCTCTCATCCTGTTGGGCGTGATGCTTTGTGCAGTCGCGGGAACACTGCGAGAGAAACCGAGCGCGCAGTCGAGTGGCTCACAAAAGCAGACCTCGCGGGGGCTGTTACTTGCGATTCTGTGCGGTCTTTGCGCATCCTCCATGAATCTCGGAGTCGCTTTTGGGGCACCGTTAGTTGAGCTGGCTCGCTCCTTCGGCGCAAGCCGACTCTTCGCTACCAATGCGGTTTGGCTGCCCCTGCTGCTTGCGGGCGCGGTTCCGAATGTCGTCTACTGTCTTTGGTTATTGAATCGGAATCGTTCTGGATCCAGGTACCGAGTGGGGTTTTCACATTGGGCGCTGGCAGCGATAATGGCCATCTTCTGGTTTGGGAGCACGCTGCTCTATGGACTCGCTGCCGGCCAATTAGGGTCTTGGGGGCCAGTACTTGGATGGCCTTTATTCATGTCGCTGATCGTGATCACAGCAACCATCCTGGGTATCTTTACAGGTGAATGGAAGAATTGCGGAGGATTTCCCATCCGCATTCAATGGACGGGTGTGACCGTGCTCGTATTGGCGATTTTCATCCTGGCTGGCGCGACCCGTTATTTGAGTTAATTCCAAAGCAGGTGTTCAATCAGATGTTGGCTCTGTCGCTTGACATGGGAGGCACGCACATTGGCTGTGGAGTTGTCAGAGACGGTGAGCTGCTGGGGTCAGTCTCGATTAATTCGGAGCATGCCGGATCCCTCGAATCGCTTTTGCCCCAGCTTACCGCGGCGCTGAGGACTCTGTTAAAGGTCAGCGGCGTGACTGAGGAAGAGTGTGCAGGCATTGCAATCGGATTCCCGGGAATCGTGGATGTGCGCAGCGGCCGGATTCTCTCCACGCTGAAAAAGTATGAAGATGCGATTCATCTCGATCTCGGGAGATGGGCGACCGAACAGTTCGGCCTTCGCATTCGGGTTGAGAATGATGCCCGGATGGCTCTTCTTGGCGAACACTACGCAGGGGCAGCAAAAGGCGTGCAGGATGCGGTCATGATCACACTCGGCACCGGAATCGGCGGCGCCGCAATGATGCTTGGCAAATTGGTGCGTGGCGCTCATGGCCAAGCCGCATGTCTTGGAGGCCACTTAACGGTTAACTTTCGCGGTCGCAAATGCACATGCGGCAATATTGGATGTGCCGAAACCGAAGCCTCAGGCTGGTCGTTACCACAGATCGTGCGCGAGACGATGGGATTCAACCAATCCAGCCTGGCATGCGCAGATCCAATCGACTTTAAGACACTCTTCGCAGCGGCCCGAAACGAAGATGTCGTCGCACACACTGTCCTGCTGCAATGTTTAAACGTATGGGCCGTTAGCGCAGTTTCGCTGATTCACTCCTATGACCCAGAGGTGGTCATATTTGGCGGAGGCGTGATGCAAGGCGCTGAGGCAATCATCCCATTCGTAGAGGAATATGTCGAAAGGCACGCATGGACGAGTTGGGGAACACCCCGTGTATGCGCGGCGATTCTGGGTGCCAACGCTGCCCTGCTCGGAGCAGTTCCACTCTTATCGGAAGCCTTCTAGTACAACGTTTCACTAAAACGTTTACATATACTGAGGTTTAGGTTATGCTTCCGGCATGGCCCGAAAGTCGAACCTCGCCCCGTTGTTACTGAGTCCAGATCAGCGCCGGCAGCTGGAGTCCCTCAGCGCTTCGCGGGTAGCTCCTGCGCGCGAAGTAGAACGAGCGAAGATTTTATTGCAATACGCGGAAGGAAAAAGCCTTACAGCCATTCATGAGGCGGTGAATGTGAGTCGGGTGACCATTTACCATTGTCTGCACAAGGCCTTGGAGATGGGCATGGAAGCTGGTCTGAAAGACCTCTATCATCGACCCAAAGAACCGGTCATCGACAGCGCGGCCAAGGCCTGGGTGGTGCATCTGGCTTGCACCAAACCCAAAGATCTGGGCTACGCCGCCGAGCTATGGACACGCCAATCCCTGGCGGCCCATGTACGCCGGCACGCGGAGGCCAACGGCCATCCCCATCTGGCGCGCGCCGTCAAAGCCACGGTGCAAAGAATTCTCGACGAGGAGCATTTACAGCCACACAAAGTGAAATATTATCTCGAACGGCGCGACCCGCAGTTTGAGCTCAAGATGCAGGAAGTGCTGATGGTTTATCGGGAGGTGATGCTGCAAAATCAGGCCGCCGCTTCGGCCTCCAATCCGATTCCTGCAGTGATTACCGTATCGATCGACGAAAAACCTGGAGTGCAGGCTATCGAGAATACCGCGCCGGATCTGCCGCCCAGACCGGGCCAGCATCCTGCAATAGGCCGCGACCATGAATACAGGCGGCACGGGACCCTTTCGATCCTAGCTTCGCTGGACCTGCACGACGGCCATGTAGTGGCACGGGTCGAAGAACGGCATCGAAGCCGGGAGTTCATCGCTTTACTCAAGGATCTGGACACGTATTATCCTTCTGAATCGACGATCCGGATCATTCTGGACAATCATTCCGCTCACATTTCCAAGGAAACGCGTGCCTACCTGGAGACTCGTCCCAACCGCTTCATCTATGTCCACACCCCCAAACACGGATCGTGGCTCAACTTGGTAGAAACTCTCTTTGGCAAAATGGCACACACTTTCCTGCGCCAAATCCGCGTCAAATCAAAAGCAGAACTCAAACAGAGAATCCTGCTCGGCATCGCCGAGATCAACGCAGCCCCCGTGGTACACCGCTGGAAAAAGCTCGACATTTCAACGCCTTGATATGTAAATATTTTAATGAAACGTTGTACTAGAAGAGGATCCTCATCAGCGGACCTTCGGTTATAACGAACAGGGTGTCGTGGGAGCGGAGAGGCTCGAGACATTCCTACAGGTCGCCCGCTCGATTCGGAGTCCAGATTGCCGATTCTACTCCACTCTGCGATACTAACGTCGAATGCCATCGGGCGCGCTTGGTCTTGTGAGCAATGTCGTGTCGGCCCATCTCCGCCACCGGTTTGCCGAAGATGCGCCAAGATGTGGGGGCCCGGACATCAACGTCCTTGAACGGGTGTGCGTGATCCGGCGGGAACGAATTCGGTCAGGAGCCAGCTGAGGCGTCTTGTCCACCAATTGGGAAAACAAGCGGATGTCGTCTATCGCTATTGACCTGGCAGCATTACTGAGCGGTGTTGATCGCCACGGCGACTTTTATACTGCCGGCACGTGTGAGATCGTTGCACCCGGCTTGGACGTTCAGGGCGTCGGCCCGATCGCCCTACCACTCTTGCCGGTTCAGGCCGAGCAGCTGATTGCCATCGCCCAACAAGCACCCTACGGCCGCGGCGAGCAGACGCTTGTGGATACCGAAGTGCGGCGAACATGGCAGATCGATCCGGAACGGGTCCAGATCCGCGGTCGGGCATGGGACCGGACCCTGGAAAACATTGTCGGCCGTGCCGCGGAGGGGCTTGGCGTGACCGGCCCGGTGGCAGCGGAGTTTTACAAGCTGCTGGTCTATGATGAAGGCGCATTCTTCGTTAGCCATCGCGACAGCGAGAAGACGGCGGGAATGTTTGCGACCCTCGTCATCGTGCTACCCGCGTTCTACAGGGGCG
>DATNKB010000338.1:0-2416 GCA_035603595.1 Candidatus Dormiibacterota bacterium | reverse complement strand
GTTGTATTTCTCTAAGGGAACGGTGACGACGATGTCCGCGTTCTTCAGACCGCGAAGCTCGCTCTCGAGGACCACCACGTCCACCGAACGTCCCAGCACGCTGAAGAGCGACTGAATCTTTTGGGGATCGGCCGGCGCCACCTCCAAGTGAACTGCTATCACGATGTCCGCGCCCATTTTTTTTACGACCTCCGTAGGCAGGTTTCCGACGAGGCCGCCATCCACATAAATTTTGTCGCCATCTCGAACAGGAGAAAAAACGCCGGGCATCGACATGGTGGCCCGCAAAGCTTGTTGCAACGACCCATTCGAAAAGACCACTTCTTTGCCGGAAACAAGATCGGTCGCCACGCAACGGAAGGGAATCGGAAGATGATCGAATGAGTCGAGGCTGGGATAGGAGACCGTTTCGCGATCGATCAGCAGAGAAATTTCCGTTCCCGAATTCAACCCCGAAGGTGTCGAGAGCCCATGCTTTAGTCCCAGCTTCAGAGAGTTCTGGATGTAGCTCAGATCTTCCTTGCGCCGGTACGACAAGTCTTCGTACGGAATGTCACCGCCGATGATGATGTCCCACTTTTGCGCAGCGACGATTTCCTTGAGCTGTTCTGGACTCTTACCTGTGGCATACAAGCCCCCCACCAATCCGCCCATGCTCGTTCCAGCAACATAGTCGATAGGAATGTGATGGTCCTCGAACCACTGCAGCACGCCGATATGCGCCAACCCAAGCGCACCGCCGCCTTCCAGCGCAATGCCGATCTTCGGCCGCGACGTCCCAGGCTGAATCTGCGCCCCTCGCTCCGCACTCTGAGTCCCGGACTGGGCCGCAGGGGAAGTTGACGTTTTCTCATCCTGTGGCGATTGCGCTTGCGCGGTCGGCCCCGTTGCGAATGCGAAAAGAATTCCCAAGCCTGACGCGAGTGCAGATATGAGTACGCTCCGGAAGGGGCATCGCATGAAAGGTCTCCTCAGGGAAGAAATCGAGACGAAAAGTCGCACCTAAGATAACGCGGGTAAGGTCGAGTGTCACGCCGCCCACATCCAGGTAGTTGGTCAGTTTCCGATAACGCTGTTCAAGGGATGAGTCTTTTTTCAGGCCTCATTCGTAGTACGGATGTGACAGGGAGCTTGCACATGATTCGGGAGACGAGCGTGGGCGTGGCAGGCCTTTCCGTAGGAGATTGACATGCATGACACAAAGGAGCGGTTGTCTCTATTCTGGATCTTCGCGTTATTGAACTACCTGTATGCGGACGTTGTTGCCCTGTTTTCTATTGTTGGCTCGCCAAATCTATCCGACGCCCCGCATCTCCCACAATGGGCTCTGCTGGGTTCAGCGGTCTTGATGGAAATACCCATCGCCATGATTGTGGCGTGTCGACTGCTTCCGTTTAGAGCGAACCGGCTGACGAACGTCATCGCGGGTGTCGTTATGACCCTTGTAAACGGTTTCCTCACCTTCGTTCTGCCTCTGACTAACGGTGACTTTCGGGACCCCGTTTATCCGGCGTACGTGTTCTTCGCGACGATCGAAACTGTGTGCACCTCGGTCATCATCTGGCAGGCGTGGACTTGGTCAGGGGTTGAAGCCGCAGTTAGTTCGGAGCGGATCGTCGGCAATCCGGAAACTGAGCTGCCTATCGGGTAGTTGGCGATAAATCGCGTTATCACAAGTAATCGGGTTACTTGCGAGAACGCCTGTCCACGACAGTTGACTGTGGTTTTGAGTATCTGCGCGCGATGGATCAGCAACGCCATTTTAGATTTTGTTTTTTGCTTTGCTGTGCGCTAGTTGTGAATCCTCTGCGTGAGCCGCTGCTGCGCTCGCATCAAACTTCGTTCAAATGAGGTCAATGTGAAAAGAGAACGCCTAACACAGATCGTCCTCGTCATCGTAGGGCTGCTCGATCTGTCCCTCATTTATTTTCTATACATGGATCTGCGGCATTCCAGCTGGCTTTTGGAGCGGAAGAACGAGTGCGAGCCGATGTTTCTGAGCTTCTTTATTCCGGTCGGGGTCTTTCTACTCATGGCCGCAAGGAGGCCGCCTGAGCATCGCTCGATGATTGCTCTAGCGGCTTGGTGGAACATCTCTCATGGCGTGGTGATGGCTATTCAAACCGTAGAAGCCCGGATTCACGGGGTCCACAGGGACTTTACCGATGTGATCTTTTTCGTTGTGATCGGAGCCGTCTTGTTAGCGCTTCTGCCAGCAAAACGAGAGGCAGTGGCGTCGGGCGTTGCGTGAACGAGCGCAGAAACCCACACCTCCTGTCGTATTCGAAGCCGTTGTATTTCTCTAAGGGAACGGTGACGACGATGTCCGCGTTCTTCAGACCGCGAAGCTCGCTCTCGAGGACCACCACGTCCACCGAACGTCCCAGCACGCTGAAGAGCGACTGAATCTTTTGGG
>DATNKB010000337.1:0-3080 GCA_035603595.1 Candidatus Dormiibacterota bacterium | reverse complement strand
ATTTTTATCAACAGCCTCATATCAGTCCCGCCGTTTCGGGATATCCGTACATCCCGTTTAGATTTTGCACCGCCTGCCCCGCCGCACCTTTTCCAAGGTTGTCGAGGCAGGACACAATCACCAGCCGCTCGCCCTCCGCATCCAGCGCGAATCCGACGTCGCAAAAATTCGTATGCGCCACATGTTGCAGCTCGGGCAAGCGTCCTGCGGGCAATACTCGCACCATCGGTCGCTCCGCATAAAATTGTCGGTAGAGCGTTTCGACTTCTTCCGAATTGCGCGTCGGTTTCAACCACACATACAAAGTGGAAAGAATTCCACGCTCGAGAGGCAGCAAGTGCGTGGTGAAGACGAAATCTCGTTCCGCGAGACCCAAGTGTTCGGCGACTTCCGGTGTGTGCCGGTGGGTGAATAAACCATATGCGCGAAAGTTCTCATTCACCTCGACAAAATGAGTCTCGCGCTTCGGCTCTTTTCCGGCACCGCTTACGCCCGATTTGCAATCACAAACGATTCCGCGCGACGCGTCGATCCATCCGGCTTCGACGAGCGGCCGCAACCCCAGAATCACCGAAGTTGGGTAGCAGCCGGGATTCGCAACGAGTCGGGCTGCCGGCAACGACTCCGCATACAACTCGGGGAGCCCGTACACAGCTTCTTGCAGAATTTCTCTTGCGGCCGGCGGAAGTTTGTACCAGTCCTCAAACGTCTCAGGCTCGTGAAAACGGAACGCTCCGCTCAAATCCACGATCCGCAGTTTCGGATTTGCAGCGAGCAACTGCGGTACGAGCTCGAGCGATGCTTCGTGCGGTGTCGACAGAAATGCCACATCGGCGCCGCTAGCCGCAATCGCCCCGGCCGACAGCGGCCTACATGGTGCTTCGCCCCAACCGCGCAGTTGCGGGTAGAGCTCCGTCAGGCAGCGCACAGTCGAGCTCCCGTCGCGCAGATAAAATGTTGGTTTGTCGATTTTGGGGTGCCGAAGAAGGAGCCGGGCCAGTTCGTATCCCGCGTAGCCCGTTGCTCCAACGACGGCGACCCGTAAAGGGTCGTTCATCGGAGCAGTTCCTCCACGCGTTTTTGCACAGCCGCCCGAGCGCTTCGGGAAGGAGTAATCAGCAAGACCGTGTCGTCGCCGGCGAGTGTGCCGACAATTTCTTTCCAGCGTTCGGAATCCACCGCCGCGGCAAGCGGCTGGGCACCCCCTGGAGGAGTTTTCAGCACGAGCATGTTTTGTGCCGGACGAATGTCGAGCAGAAATTCCTTGAGCGCCCGCGCAAGCGTCGCTTGCGGCGCGGCTTCTTCGGCTGCCGCGGCAGATAGCGGCCGGTAGCCCTCGGCGGTCTTCACCAGGCGCAATTCGCGCAAGTCGCGCGAGAGCGTAGCTTGCGTCACGCGCATGCCGATATGCCCGAGATGGCGGCGCAGTTCGTCTTGGCTTGCCACGGCGTGAGCCGCGAGGAGCTTCAGGATCTGCCCTTGCCGGTATCGTTTTTGTACGCCCATCTAACCCTATGCGTGATTATGCAACGCACTGCATAATCATACAACCGCTCCACCGTGTGTCAAGAAAAAATCAAATGAGGCGGCGCGACGAAATAACTTTGTAAATTGTCCTGAGCGGCTTCCGCTCGGTAGAGATACAATGCGCGGCGCGAGTTTGTCGTACGTGGCTTTAACGAGGATCGAATCGCACAATGGGGAGATCGAAATGAAGCGTTTCGTAATTTTGCTTTGCCTTCTAATTTTCACCGCCAGCGCGACACTCTCTCAAGAAACAAGACCCAGCGCACCAGCGTCCGTTGCAGTCCACGCAGGCAAAATCCTCGACGTGCGCACAGGAAACTACGCGTCCGACCAGCTCATCTGGATTCAAGACGGCAAGATCAAGGCCGTAGGCAAGCCCGCTGATATCAATAAACAGCTGCCTGCTGGCACAAAGACCATCGACCTCTCGAATCTCACCGTGCTTCCCGGATTGATCGATTGCCACACGCACCTGACTTTTGTTCCATGGTTGGCGGGCCCGCGCGGCCTGCATACGTCCTATCCTCGCTCCGCACTGTACGGGGCGCACAATGCGCGGGTCACGCTGGAAGCCGGTTTCACAACGGTTCGCAACGTGGGTGCTGGTGGATATGCGGACATCGCCCTCCGCGATGCCATCAATGCTGGTGACGTTCCCGGCCCGCGCATGCTCGCTTCAGGCCCTGCCCTCAGCATCACTGGCGGCCACGGCGACGAAAATTTCCTCGCGCCGCAATTTAACTATTCGAACGAGGGCGTCGCCAATGGAGTAGACAGCGTCATGACCAAGGTGCGCGAGAACATCAAGTATGGTGCGGACCTGATCAAGTTCATGGCTACCGGAGGCGTGCTTTCAGAAGGCGACAACCCCGCCCTCGAGCAATACAGCCCTGAAGAAATGAAGGCCATCATCGACACCGCGCACGGTCTCGGCCGCAAGGTCGCTGCACATGCGCACGGTGCGCTCGGAATCAAGAACGCGGTCCTCGCCGGAGTCGATTCCATCGAACACGGCAGTTACATTAACGACGAAGACATCATGCTCATGAAGCAGCACGGCACTTATCTCGTGCCCACAGTTTTTCTCGAAGACTGGCTGCTCGCCAACTACCAGCATCTCGGCTTCACGCAAAGCATGACGGACAAAATGAATACGGTGCTGCCTATTGCGAAGCAGAATCTTTCGCACGCGTTTAAAGAAGGCGTGAAGATCGCCTTCGGCACGGATGCAGCTGTTTATCCGCACGGAATGAACGCGGGCGAGTTCGCCACGATGGTGAAGATGGGGCTGCCGCCCCTCGTTGCAATACAGGCTGCCACAGTAAATGCCGCCGATCTTCTTGGATGGTCAGATCGCGTCGGCACACTCGAACCCGGAAAGTTTGCGGACATCGTCGCGGTGGACGGAGATCCCGTCGCGGACGTCTCCACTCTCGAGCACATTCGCTTTGTGATGAAGGGCGGTGAGATAATCAAGAATCAGCCGTGAAACGATCGCGCGCCTTCGATCACCGGGATTTTCGCAACGCCCTCGGTCAATTTGCCACCGGCGT
>DATNKB010000336.1:0-4837 GCA_035603595.1 Candidatus Dormiibacterota bacterium | reverse complement strand
CCGGCGCGGACGGCGAACGGAAGGTATTGCCAGGTACGTACGCGCTCTTGCCGGGAAACTACGATGCCAGCGACGATGCCGAATCCGATCTGAGAAATGACAAACCACAACCAGTCAATCCGCTGGTTGAGCACGGGATCGAGCGCTTCGAGGATGCTATGGATCAGACCCGTCCAGAGGATAGGGGCGATCACGCCTCCAAGCAGAATCGGTCGGCGCGGAAACATCGGAAGCGCGGCGCCATAAAGAAGCCCGACGAGCGAAGAGACTACCAAGTGAATGATCGTGGCGATGACCAAGGCGTTCCAATGAAACGCGGAGATTTGCGCGATGGTCCACCGCTCCGGAAATAACCCAGCGGCCAAAAGATTGATCGGATACCACATCCCCTTGCCGCTGACAATTCCATAAAGGACTGCCAGGACGGCCATCGCTACACTTCCTGCCAACCCGCCTTTGACACCGGCCGAAATCGGATAGATCTCCAGTGGCAGTCGTGCGCGGTGCAGTTCATGCGTGATCCATTCGACGCGAGCGACTTGCGGGCGACTGGTGGCCACGGTCGGCACTCCGTCCGCTACCGGTACAGACTCGCGCTTTTCGTGCGGCAGAACATCGAAAAACCATCCGACACCTCCGGCAACAGCGCAGATTGCACCAAGAATGCTGAGGGAGACGCTGGTGACCAACCCGGCAAAGACGAGTGTAAGGCCGAAAGCCAGGATAATCGGCCACGCCGTCGGTGCGGGAAGGTCGATCGTGCGTGGCGTCTGTGCTGCCCCGGCGGGTGCTTCAAATGTTTCCAATGCCATCTTTCAGTCCTTCCCCTTATCGTCCAATCACGTAGACGACCGTAAAAACGACAACCCAAACCGCATCCACGAAATGCCAGTAGAGAGACAAAACGTCGACACGTTCAGCGTGCTCCGCTCTCACGTTTCCCAAAAGCGCCAGCGCCATAACTATCGAGAGAGCAATAAGCCCCACCACGACGTGAAACCCGTGCAGTCCGACCAATGAGTAGTAGGTGGTCCCAAACAGATTCGTGCTGATCGTCAATCCGTCGTGGTAAATCAGGCGGTGCCACTCAGTGGCGGTCCCGTACATGAAAGCGGTACCCAGAGCGATGGTCGCGAACCACCAGACCGCAAAACCTCTCACGCCTTTCCGACGAAGAGCGCTGACGGCGAGGTGGATCGTCAGACTGCTGGAGAGCAAACAAATCGTGTAGAAGATCGGGACGCTGAGAACGTCCTTCGGCATCGGCCCCGTGAGGCTCT
Organism: Candidatus Dormiibacterota bacterium; assembly: GCA_035603595.1. Classification (GTDB taxonomy): domain Bacteria; phylum Acidobacteriota; class Terriglobia; order Acidiferrales; family UBA7541; genus Palsa-295. The sequence continues at coordinate 3,557 of DATNKB010000336.1, read as the reverse complement.
TGCCAATGTAAAAAAGATACGCAACTACAAAGATAGAAAAAATTGCGGCCTCAGCAGCGATCAAGCCGAACATTGCGACGCGTCCGCGCACAGGACGGTCCCACTGAATTGTCTCGGCTACGGTCATGGAGGTCGCATTCACAATGTTCTCCTCATCATTCGTACTTCCAGTCAGGATCGTTCGGATGCTTCAAGTCCCAGAGCGGACGGCGGCTCTTGACTACCGGGATGGAAGCGAAGTTATACGCCGGCGGCGGTGAAAGTGTGGACCATTCGAGCGTCCAGGCGTCCCAAGGATCGCTGCCCGCAGCTTTTCCCTTGAAGTAGGACCACAGAAGATTGGTGACGAAAATTACCGTGCCCAGAGCTTGGAAGAACACACCAATCGTCACGATGAGATTCCAGACATCCCAGCCACGCGCAGGCTCATAGGTGTAGATTCGTCGCGGCATGCCGAGCAGGCCGGGAATGTGCATGAAATCGAAGGTTAGGTGGAACCCGATGAAGAACAGCCAGAAGTGGAGCTTACCCAGAGTCTCGTTGCACATCTTTCCCGACATCTTCGGAAACCAGTAATAGAAAGCACCGAAGATCGTGAACAAAATCCCGCCCACGATCACGTAATGAAAATGTGCAACCACAAAGTATGAATTACTCAGCTGCCAGTCGAACGGCGCGGCCCCCAACATGATCCCGGTGAGGCCGGCGACCAAGAACTGGAAGAGAAAAGCAATGCAGAACAGCATCGGTGTTTTGAACTCAATCTTTCCTCCCCACATAGTGGCCAACCAGTTGAAGATCTTGATTCCGGTGGGAACCGCGATGGCCATTGTCGAGAGTACGAAGAAAGTGTTGGCGCTCGAGCTCATGCCAACCGTAAACATGTGGTGCGCCCACACACTCGTGCCGATGAATCCGATGCAAATCGTAGCCGCCACCATAACCGGGTAGCCGAAGATCGCCTTGCGGGAGAACACGGGGATGATCTCGGATGCGAAGGCGAATGCCGGGATGGCAAGAACATAGACCTCCGGATGCCCGAAGATCCAAAAGAAGTGCATCCAAACCACGGCCGAGCCGCCAGCTTGGGTATCGAAGAAGTGGCCGCCAAGATATCGGTCGACAAGCAACATTACCTGTGCCGCCGTAAGGGGGCTTATGGCAAGGATGACCATGCCGGACATGACAAGGTTGAGCCAAGCTAACAACGGCATTTTTCCCAAGCTCATCCCCGGGCAACGCATACAAAGAATCGTCGTTAGGATATTGATTGCCGTGCCGATGCTGCCGAAGCCCGACACGAGCAATCCCAACGTCCAGAAATCCGTGCTGTGTCCGACGGAAAAAGTCATTGATGTCAATGGTGCGTACGCAAACCATCCGACATCCGGAGCATTTCCGGCCCCATACAGACCGTTTGCCCCCACGAGGCTGAAATAGAGGAGAAAGCCTCCGAATGCCATCAGCCAGAAACTGAAAGCGTTGAGGCGCGGGAACGCCATGTCCCGTGCGCCGATCATTAGAGGAATCAAATAATTGGCGAAACCGAACACCAGAGGCATCGCGACGAAGAAGATCATCGTGGTACCGTGCATGGTAAACATGCGGTTGAAGACCTGCGGCGAGACAAAATCATTGTGCGCGTGCATCAACTGGATCCGCATGATCCCTGCTTCGATCCCACCGATCACTAGAAAAATCAGGGCATAGAGGATGTACAGAATGCCCAGCCGCTTGTGATCGACGGTAGTAACCCATCCGTGGAGCGCATCGGCCAGGGGGCGCGATGCTGCTTCCGCCCTCGGCAATGCAATGGAATCACTCGACATCGTGCGGTCTCCTCGGCATGTTCAATGGGTCCTTCAACGCAGCGTCTCCAAATAAGCTGTTAATACGTCCAAGTCGCGATCGTTCAACTGCATCGCTGGCATTAGCGAACCCGGCTTGATCGCGTCGGGATTTCGAATCCAGAGCCGTAGGTTTTCAGGCGTATTAAGGGCCGCGCCGGCAGCAATTGTCTCGCGGCTCATCAGGTGCGTCAGGTCGGGGCCGAACCGCCCGGTCGCCATTGTGCCCGACACGCTGTGGCAGTTGATGCAGGCCGTTGTTTCGAATACTCGTCGCCCTTCGGAAACGGCATCGGCCACGACCGCCGGCTGGCGTTGCTCCCGAATCCAGCGCTCGAAATCTTCTCGGGACTGCACGTAAACACGCAGGAGCATCTTGGCGTGTTGCGTGCCGCAGTACTGCGCACACTGGCCTAGATAGACACCCGTCTGATGCGGGTCGATCCACATGCTGTTCGGGTGGTTAGGAATCAGGTCGGTTTTGCCCGCTAAACGTGGCACCCAGAAACTGTGGTCAGTATCTGCCGACAGCAGTTTTATGAACGTCGGGGTCGGGTGATTGCCATCGCTTACAGGAACATGTAATTCATTGGCAGTCGCGACTCCCAGCGCCGGGTAGCGGAACTCCCACCAGAACTGGTGGCCGATGGCGGTCACTTCGATGGCGTTGTCAGATCGCGCGGCGTTTTGAACGTCGGCAATCACTCGCGCGGTTGCCACAAGTAGGGTCAAAACAACTAGAACGGGGATAACGGTCCAGGCGATCTCCACCTGATTGCTGCCGTACACCTGCGGAGGCTCGCGGCCGTCATCATTGGCCCTTTTTCTGAACTTCACTACAGAGTAGGCAAGTAAGGTGAACACGACCACGAATATGGCTGCCGTGACCGCAAGTACGAACATAGACAATCCGAAGATTGACTTCGCTGGCGTCGAAACGGGCGCGAAGATGTTTGTGGGACTCGCAAAGGTCATCGGTTCTGCAAAGGCGTGGGACAGCATCGAAGAAGCGATTAGCAGCGCCGTCTGAAGGATGGATCTCTTCATACGATCTCTTTTGCTCCCCGTGTGTTCGAGAGTGTGATCATTGGGGAGACTGTCCTGTCGCTTCAGTCAACTCATCAAGCGCTTGAGCATAATCGAGCTGCGATTGCAGGACCGTTGTCTGGGCCTCAAGCTCTTGAGCCACGGCCGCCTGGACCTGGGAGCGAAGGGATGCCCCTTGCTCGATCTGTTGCGCTGCCACGCGGCGGCTCTCCGTGCGCAGCGCCAGCAATTCCTCTGAAACCGCAACCATCTGCTGAGTACGCTCCAACTTGTTGTAGGCGGCCCGTACGCGCAGTTCGACCTCGTCGCTGACGCGCGCCAAGTTCTCCTTTGCCTGGGCCAGTTGCGCGTCACGTTCGCGCACCACGGCCCGCCTCTTGCCTCCATCGAAAAGATCGATGTTGAGATGAAAGCCGAAAGTTCCGAAGTTGCGGGCGAGGAACGGAACATTGTTCTGGAAACTGTAACGAGCGAGGGCTTCGACATCCGGTAGGTATTCACGCTTTGCGAGGCGAATCCCCGCGGCAGCCTGCTCCACTGCCGCTTGCGCCTGCGCGATTTCCGGGTGGGACTCCAAGGCCAATTTCAGGCACTCCTCGCGCAGACAACTACCTGGCGGAGGTGAAACTTGAGGATCGAGAGCAACCTCTTTTTCGAGTGGAA
>DATNKB010000335.1:0-4199 GCA_035603595.1 Candidatus Dormiibacterota bacterium | reverse complement strand
CCCGGCTCTTCACTCTGATCGGGCTCTTCTTCGGCGTTCACGGCTGTTTGCGGGAATATCTTCGAGCGATCGGCCACGACCATGGAAACGTCCTTGGTCACTTTGTCGCGGACGTAGCGGACTTGTATGGACTGGCCAATTGTGGTTTGCGCGATCGGATTCACGAGATCGGCGCCTGTGTGAACCGCCGCTCCGTTGATATTCGTGATTACGTCTCCCGGTTTCAGGCCGGCTTTGTCGGCGGGGCTTCCCGGCTCAATCGCTTCGACTACAATTCCATATGGGGCGCCGAGTTCTCTCAGTAGCACGGGATTATTGCTGCGATCTTCCTGGAAGGTGATGCCGATCGAGCCGCGCGTCACTTTGCCGACGGTAACAAGCTGATTGTAAACCGAGATCGCGGTGTTCGACGGCAATGCAAACCCGACGCCTTCGAATCCGCGGCTGCCCGTGTAAATCGCGGTGTTAATGGCAATCACTTCGCCGGCCATGTTGACGAGCGGGCCGCCGGAATTTCCTGGATTGATGGCGGCGTCAGTCTGAACGAAACGCTGGAACTGATGGCCGACATTGGAACGATCTTTCGCGCTCACAATTCCGGCAGTGACCGTGGAATTCAAGCCGAACGGGCTGCCGAACGCCAGCACCCAGTCCCCTACCTGCACGCCATCGGAGTTACCGAGCTTTGCGACGGGCAATTCCCGATCAGCGTCGATTTTGATGACAGCGAGATCCGTATCCTTGTCCGCGCCGACTAGATGCGCACTGTATTTGCGCGGGTCGCCGTCAATCGCCACTTGAATTTTTGTGGCCTGGTCGATTACGTGATCATTCGTGAGGATGAAGCCCTTGTGGTCCACGATTACACCCGATCCGAGGCTGCGCTCGGCATCAGGGCCGTTATCAGGAGAATCGAAAAAGCGATCGAAGAAATCCTGAAAAGGATCGTTCAAATGATGAGGACGCTTCGCGCCGCCTTTCGGCTTCTCGATCACCTGCGTGGTAGAGATATTCACGACGGCAGGGCCTATTTTTTTCGAAATGCTCGCAAAGGAACTCGAGAGAGTGATCGGATCTGGAACGGCCAGCAGTGATGCTCCGCTCGCGCCATTTTGCCCGTGGGTTGCGAGGGCGCGGCCCGAAATAAGCGTGCCGATCATGATGCCGATACCGAGCGTCGCTGCCACGAGGAGAGCGGCGAAGACCTTGCGGCGTCGCGCCCAACTCACTAGTTCATAAAATTGAACGCCCATCCCCGTGCTCCCTTCCTGCCTATGAGTGCGACAATTGCCGAAGAATAGCGATTATAACACCCATTTGATTCGCGCCACGGCAGGACAGTTTCATCGATGCTCACATAAATACGGTGTTGGTTGTGCGCTCGCGAGGGCAATGCCGGGAGGCCCGGCGCCCGCCCCAAATCCCGGGCGACGTGTCTCCCGGATCGCGGCCCGGGCCTCGCTCATGTGGAGCTACAGATTCCACCTGGAAAAAGACGAAGGGGCCTGTGGTATTTGCGGCCGCTAGCCGACCAAATGGCCGAGAGGATGAGGATTAAGACTTGGACAACCTAGGGTCGAGGCCGAGCTCTGTATCAGTGGCGTCACCCGGCAGGCTCAGGTGAAAGGCTTCGTTTCCAGTCGCGATATCGTCCCCCTCCGTGCGGGGTTCCAGTTTCTTCTGAGCGCGGCGCTCCGCCTTCATGCGCGCTTTCTCCATGCGCTTCATCTCTTTTTGGCGCTTCTTGAATGTAGTCGTCATTTAATGGCTCCTTTTAAGGATTAGATGCGGCCTCGCTGGAACAGCCCTCCAGGCATCCCTACCTCGCCGGAACGAATCGCGCTCTAAAGCTGCTGATTCTATACACCATTACGGTGAAGCCAAATCCAAACGGGTAAAGCAGACCGCCGTCCGCGCGCATCTGCTAGAAAGACCTGACCCCCGAGCGCGCATCTCTACTATAACACACGAGAGTTCTAAAAATCGCTCCCGACCGTATTCCTGGTTGCGGCGAAAGCTTTCGGCCTGCCATCCAGAGCGTGTCACTGGTGGGCAGCCGGTCCAGCAATGGGCGCGGCTGCGGATCAAAACCGGCATCCTGCAACATGCCGCGGCACAGAATAAGTAGATTCTCGAAACCAGATTCAGAGGGGCTACCGACAGGCCGTTCGCCGACGCGGACGGCCTGTCTCATTTTCCGCGACGGAGCACGTCTCACCAAATGTGAATCTCTCATGGCAGAATGGCGGGAGGCTCAGCATGAAGGGTAATAGCCTCTTGCGAGTTACGAGGGGGGCGTAGCACGTCTCGACCGAACGATAAGCAGAGAATCATTAAACACTACGATGTCATGAGCCCCTTCTATCGCTCCCTCTGGGGCGAGCATATTCATCACGGCTATTGGATTCGCGGAGATGAATCAAAAGAAAGAGCCCAGCTTCAACTCATCGAGCACCTCGCTCAGCTTGCCAATGTTAAATCTGGATCGGATGTTCTTGATGTTGGTTGTGGAATCGGGGCTAGCAGCCTTCATTTAGCCAGAACCTATCATGCGAAGGCTACGGGGATAACCATTTCCTCAGTTCAAATTGAAATGGCAAACCAGGCAGCGGCGACTGAGCGGCTGCCCGTGAAATTCTTGTTGATGGACGCCGAAGCGATGGACTTCGAAAACGAATTCGATCTTCTCTGGTGTGTCGAGTCCATTTCGCATTTCGAGCGGCGCGAACAGTTTTTCGCCTCCGCTGCCAGGCTTCTGAAACCCGGGGGAACCTTCGCAATCATCGACTGGTTCAAGAACGCAAACCTTACGCCCTCCGAGATCCGAAAATATATCGCTCCCATCGAAAAAGGCATGCTGGCAAAACTACAGACCATGGATGACTACGAATCATTTCTCGCTTCGAACAACCTGAAAATCGCCCATCGCGAAGTAATGAACAAGAATTGTGCTAAAACGTGGGATCTCTGCATCGACATTCTCCGAGACAAAGAATTATGGAGGATCGCTATGAAGCACGGCCCCGCCTTCGTTTCCCATCTCCGAGCATTCCAGGCTATGCGCAGGGGCTTTTCTTCCGGTGCTTTCGTCTACGGTTTGTTGGTCGCGTCCACGGCGTAAGATCTCCTCTCGCACTCGTTCTGCTCTCATCTATATCGGCTTCTGCGGGCCGACGCCTGGGACTTATAATGGCGTTATGAGGATTCTGCTATTCACAGGTAAGGGCGGTGTGGGGAAAACGAGCCTCGCAGCTGCCACAGGCGTCAAACTCGCTCAGCTTGGCCACCGAACGCTGGTTATGAGCATCGACGCGGCTCACAGCCTGGGCGATTCGTTCGACCTGGACACCGATCTCTTCCATCTCCAAACTTCAGACCCTCTGCCTATCAACGACCGGCTTTCGATCATGGAACTGAATATTCAGAAAGAAATCAAACGCCACTGGAAAGAGATTTCGTCTTATATCACCGCCGTGCTGCGCACCACCGGGATCACTGGAGTCGAGGCCGAAGAACTTGCCATCCTGCCGGGAATGGAAGAACTCAGCGCGATGATGTACGTCAACCAGTACTGGCGCGAGGGAAGTTACGACGTCGTCGTGCTCGACGCAGCACCGACCGCCGAGTCCATGCGGTTCATCAGTATGCCGACAACTCTCGATTGGTACATGAAGCATATCTTTCCCTTCCAGCGCAATCTGCTCAGGGCCGTGCGGCCGATAGCGAATCGCGTCGCGCCGTTCGAGCTGCCCACGGACAGCTACTTCCTGAACATTCGCGATCTCTTCGGCAAGTTGGAGGGAGTGAACGAAATTATGGAGGACCCCCAAGTCACCAGCGTGCGGTTAGTGACGAATCCTGAGAAGATGGTTCTGCGCGAAACGCAGCGGGCATTTGTATACTTCTCTCTTCACGGGCTGACGGTAGACACTGTGATCGTAAATCGGCTCCTTCCAGCGAACGTCACGGATCGATGGTTTAAGGATTGGCACACGTCCCAAGAGAAGGTCCTCAGCGAGATTGAAGAATATTTTGCGCCCGTCCCAGTGAAGCGCGTACCGCTTTTCGAGCACGAAGTCCTGGGAAAACAGCGGCTCGAAGATCTCGCACAGGTGCTGTATCCTGGGCAACAGGATCCGTCGGTGGTGACGCGAACGGAGAAATCGTACACGTTCGCAAAACGAGATGGGGGCTATGAA
>DATNKB010000334.1:0-7762 GCA_035603595.1 Candidatus Dormiibacterota bacterium | reverse complement strand
ACTCGAGAATCGTCTTCTCCCACTTCGCATCGCCTTCGAGAGCCTTCAAGGCAGAGCCGCGAATCACAGGAACCGTGTCGCCCGGGAATTGATACATCTTCAAAAGCTCGCGCACTTCGAGTTCAACGAGCTCGAGCAGTTCAGGATCTTCGACCACATCGCACTTGTTCAAAAACACGACGATGTACGGCACACCCACTTGCCGCGCGAGAAGAATGTGCTCGCGTGTCTGCGGCATCGGGCCGTCCGTCGCTGCCACCACCAGAATCGCGCCGTCCATCTGGGCTGCGCCCGTGATCATGTTCTTGATGTAGTCGGCGTGGCCCGGGCAATCGATGTGCGCGTAGTGGCGATTCGGCGTCTCATACTCCACGTGCGACACCGCGATCGTAATTCCGCGCTCGCGCTCTTCCGGCGCGTTGTCAATCGAATCAAACGCCCGGAATTGCACCTTGGGATTGTTCTTTGAAAGCACTTTCGTAATTGCAGCCGTCAACGTCGTCTTTCCGTGGTCGATGTGCCCAATCGTCCCCACGTTTACGTGCGGCTTACTGCGCTCGAATTTCTCCTTCGCCATCTCGCCTCACTCGTGCTGGAGGTTCGCGGCTGCTGCCGCGCTGAATCCAATTACTTCTGTCTTAAAATCTCACTTCTCGTTCAGCCACCACAATGGAGCGGGGGACGGGGCTCGAACCCGCGACCATCTGCTTGGAAGGCAGAGACTCTACCACTGAGTTACCCCCGCTCATTCCCACTTTGATTCCTGCTGCCCGCTACAGCGTGGAGCCTGGGACCGGGATTGAACCGGTGACCTCGTCCTTACCAAGGACGCGCTCTACCAACTGAGCTACCCAGGCTCGAACCGGCTCCCCTGACGCCTCCCAATTTCTCTTTCGTCCAAAGCAACGCCGCGTATGCTCAGCTTTGTGATTTCGCTGCTGGCTCGCTGAACGCTTTCATTGAGCTCACACCGAGCTCTGGTTCGGTTCAGCTCCTACGAGTCGCTGGTGGACGGGGGAGGATTCGAACCTCCGTAGCCCGCAAGGAGCGGCAGATTTACAGTCTGCTGGTTTTAGCCACTCACCCACCCGTCCCGGGAAAACCTTCGGGACACAACTACATCGTCCCGCGCCTACAACCAGAACACGACCGGACAATCTGTACGGGGAACATCGCAATGCAGAAAGGGCTCGTGTCGGAAGACACCAGCCCTAGCGCTTTTGTCGCGAGGAATCCGTCCGCAACCTTGCCAAAAGCCCTGTCCCTCAAAACTCAGCTGGCGGAGGGAGTTGAACCCCCGACCCTCTGATTACAAATCAGATGCTCTACCAACTGAGCTACGCCAGCCCTGCTCAAACCGAACAAAAATATCACAGAGGCAATCGAATTGCAAGCAACTATCTTAACCCCAGCAAAACCATTGCCAGTAAAGCACTTATTTCTGCAAACGTACCTGTTCGTAACATCAGTGCGCCGCGGGTTTTGCGAATGATGCATCCTCGATCGCTTCGTTGTGTCGTATTTCAGTGAACTTGATTGTAAACGTCGAGCTCGGGCTTTCCTGACGCACTGTGTATGGCAGCTTGATCCCGTCGACCTCGCGGAAATCGCTGAAGTCCTCGGTAAACGTGGCCGGACCGTCCAGTGTGTGATGCTGCCCGACGATCCGCAGCACCAATCCATTTTGCGCGTCGAAGTAGATTTTATCCGTGCCAAGGTCGCCGGACGATGCTTCGACAACGTATGCATCGCGGTCATCGATTTTATCGGTGCCCGCCACTGTAATTTTCGAATACATCTGTTTCAGGTCCAGCGGGTGATAAAAATCCGAATCGCGCTTCGTCTCCGCGAGTTCCTCGCCCGTTTGTTCGCGCAGTCCGTTCTGCGGGTCGTTTGACCAGCCAATCGTTCCGTCGAAGCCCTGCTGAAAAACCGCGCCATTAAAGTTCACCGTAAAAATACTTCGATTCGGAGCTTTCTCGCGGACCGTAACCAGCCCCGAAAGATTCATGGCCGGAACGTCGATCGTGCCGGTGGAGATTCGCGTCGTTAGTTTTTTCCAGTTTTCGCGGCCGCCGATGGCCTTAATGTAATTTTCAAGAATTTGATCCGCTGTGAGAGCCGGGGCGGTGGGGGCAGAAACGCTAGCTGCCGGCGTCGCATTCGGATCCGAAGACTTACTCGTCGCCGACTGCGCCCATGCTAGCGGCCCCAACACGAAGCTGATCGCGGTCAGCACGGCGAGCCGGTTTACGTTCCATTTCAAGGACAACCATCTCTCCCGCACTGTGCGCGTCACCGGTACAAATTGGAAGTTTTTAATGCCAGTTTGGTTGCCGCCGTTCGAAACAAAGGCCAACTCCGACTATTCTACACGTATTTTCGCGCCGCGAACTTTACACCCATTCGTCCTAAACCTATACTCGACTCCTTGACTCTTTCATCGACGAATCGAGCGGTAATCGCAATCGTAGTAATGGTCTTATTGATCGCAGGGGGAGTCGGTTTTTATTTCTATCGGCACCAAACTGGCGGTCCAAGCGTCCCGGGCGGCCCGCTGACTCCGCCACCGCCGCCATCACTCCCAGGAATTACTGCAGTCGCTCCTCCAGACCTGCTCAGCGAGCTTCCTGCGGATGCGCCCGCTGTGGGCTATATCGATGTAGCGGCGTTGCGCGCGTTAAAGAATTCGCCTCTCGCGGGACTGCTCGGCCTAACCTCGCCAGGTCCCGAAGCCGATCAGGAATATAAGGAATTCGTCCGCCAGACTGGTTTCGACTACACGCGCGACCTCGACAAGGCGGCGATCGCCTTCTGGCCTCATAGCTTCGCGGTCGAGCCTGGGAACGGCATAGGCGAGAATCGCGTCCTCGCGATTGCGGATGGGCGCTTCGATCAACAGAAAATCAAGGCCTACGCGTTGCGCACCGGCAAGATTTTACCGTCCACAAATCCGCCGGTTTACGAAGTCCCTGGCAACCCTACCGTCTCTTTCCAGTTTCTCTCGCCTACGCGAATTGCAATCGCCAGCGGAACCAACGCGCGCCAATTGCTGGCTGAATCCTTGAGCCCCTCGCCACGCGACCCGGTAATCAAGGCGCGTTTGAATCGGGTAGCAGGCGCTCCCATTTTCGCAGTGGCCCGCACCGACAACCTGCCGCAAAGTTTTTATGCGAATTTCGCCAACGCGCCACAGCTCGAGAAATTGGCACGGAGTGTTCGGGGCCTGTCGCTCGCGGGAAAACCTGCTGGAAACGACATCGCTGCCGCTCTCGATGCCGAATGCGACTCGGTGAAAAGCGCCTTCGAGATTTCGACGTTGCTCGACGGCTTCCGGATGGTCGGCTCGATGGCGCTTTCCGATCCAAAAGCGCTGCAGCAAATGACCAAGGAACAAGCCGCGTTCGTGCAGGCCCTCATCCGACAGTTGGATATTTCGCGCCAAGACCGCTGGGTGCGTCTCCGTCTAAGCATCACCCCGCAGATGCTGGGCGAGCATCCCGCCTCTCCCCTTGCTCATTGACAGGAGCCGTGCTAGCCTTCCTGTCATGCACTGAGGGGAGAGCAAGTTGAGCAAGCCGACTGACCTCGTCCAAGGCACCGTTGACCTCCTGATCCTCAAGACGGTCGCGCTCCGTCCCACGCACGGCTGGGCCATTGCCCAGAGAATTCGCCAAGTCTCCGACAATGTTCTCCAGGTGAACCAGGGCGCTCTATACCCGGCGTTGCATCGTCTCGAGCATCAGGGATGGATTCGCTCCGAATGGGGCGAGTCGGAAAACAATCGGCGCGCCAAGTATTATTCGCTCACCGCCGCCGGCCGAAAATACCTCCGCGAAGAGGAAGCCAATTGGGAACGTCTTTCCTCTGCGATCGGTTTGGTGCTTAGGACTTCTTGATGCAACCCCCTGTTTATACGCGTTGGCCTGCGAAGATCATTCATTGCCTACGTTCCCTTTTCTTGCGTGACCGCCTGGATCAGGAACTCGCCGAAGAATTGCGTTTCCATTTAGAAAAGCAAATGGCTGAAGATATCGCTGCCGGAATGAGTCCAGAACAGGCGCGGGCCAGCGCCCTGAAGAATCTAGGCGGCGTCGAACAGCTTAAGGAAGAATGCCGGGATTCCCGTGGCGTGCGCTTCATTCAGGAATTCGTCCAGGATCTCCGCTACGGCTTGCGCCTTATTACCCGGACGCCGGTGCTCTCAGCCGTGATCGTTGCGATCCTCGCGATTGGAATCGGTTCGGCCACGGCCGTTTACAGCCTGATCGACGCTTGCTTGGTCTACAGCAAGTATCCGGTGGTTGACCGCTGGGATGTTGTCCACGCCTACTCACCGCGCCAGAAGATGTTCGTCAATTATCTTTCGGTTCCGGAAGTGCTCGACGTAAAGAGCCTGACCGATATTTTCGAGGCGGTAGGGGCAATCCGCGGCGACAGTTTCAATCTAACGAGAGGCGACTATCCGGAACGCATTCTCGGAACCCGCGTCAGTGCCAATGGCATCTCGATGACCCAGGTTGCGCCGATTCTTGGCCGCAGCTTCACGGAGCAGGAGGATCGTCCAGGCGGACCACCCGTCGTGGTTCTTAGCGCGGAACTTTGGAAGCGAAGCTTCGCATCAGATCCCGAGATTCTTGGCCAGCCGATTCGTCTGGACGGCGTGGCCTACACAGTAATCGGTGTGATGCCTCCCCATTTCGATCTGTGGGGCGGAGAGTTATGGATTCCTCTCCAGCTCAATCCGTCGGACTCAAATCGCACGGATCGGCGCAACTGGATTATCACCGTCCTTCGCAAAGGAGTCACCGAACAGGCGGCTAATGCGCGTCTGGCTGTGCTCGCAAAGGAACTCGAAGAGCAGTACGGCGCCACAATGCCGGATTATCGCGGCTGGGATCTGCGCGTCTGGAATGTGAAAGAAGCCGTCAACGGCAGCGTGAAGCCCGCGTTGCTGGTGCTCGCTTTCGCGGTGGGACTGTTGATTCTGGTTTCCTGCGCTAACGTCGCCGTCCTGCTACTGGCGCGCGGCACTGTGCGGATGCGCGAGATCGCCGTGCGATTGGCGCTCGGCGCCGGCCAGCGGCGCGTGCTTCGGCAGATTCTGACCGAGAGCCTCGTGCTTTCGCTCACTGGCGGCATTTTAGGGGTTCTCGCAGCAATCGCGTGTTTGCCTCTCCTCATCCATCTGATCCCTGATGAATATCTCGACGTCGCGCCAGAACTCATTCGCATCAATCCCACCGCGCTGGCGATTGCGGCGGCAGTCGCGGTTGCGATGGGTGCGCTTTTCGGAATTGTTCCGGCGTGGCAGGCATCACGGCAAGATCTCGTCGTGGCGTTGAAGGAAGGGAGCGGCAAGATCGGCGGCGATCGAGCAGGACGCTCGGTGCGCGACGTGATGGTAGTGGTTGAAATCGCGCTTTCGCTGATTGTACTGGCGGGCGCGGCACTGATGGTTCAGAGCTACGAGCATCTTGAAGGAATCGATCTCGGCTTTCGGCCGGATCATGTGCTGAGTTTTTCGATATCACTCCCCGAAACGAAATATCCTCGAGCCGAACAGATCGCACAATTCTTCGATCGCGCGATTCAATCCATCAGTTCTCTTCCCAGCGTGGAAAGCGCCGCCGTTGTGTCCGGCCGGCCGATGATAGATCGCACCGAAGACCTCACGTCGCAAGACTTCGTGATCGAAGGCCGCCCGGAGCAAGATGCTCGTGGGGCCGAGAACGCGAATTTGCGCGTCGTCAGTCCCGGATATTTCCGCACTATGGGGATTCGCCTGCTTCAAGGGCGTTCACTATCGGAGCAAGACGGCCGCGACGCCCCGCGATCGGTTGTGATCAGCGACACGCTGGCTCACCTAAATTGGCCAAAGGGAGACGCGGTAGGTCACTGGATCAGGATGGGACAATTATTCGGCCGTCGTGATGCTTTTACTGGCACCGCGACGCGCAGCGCTTCACTCGAAATCGTCGGCGTGGTTTCAGATGTGAAACAAACGCGAGTCCTCGAAGCACCGGTGCGGCCAGAGCTCTATCTCCCGCTCGATCAGCAGGAAACCGCTCCACGGATCATGGCGGTCGTCGTGAGAAGCACAACGGACCCCGCCCAACTGACGCCCGCGGTCCGAAAAGCCGTCGCTTCGGTGGATGCCGAGCAGCCGATCTACGACGTCAGCACGATGGACGAAGTCGTCGCCGACTCGTTCGGACCCAAGCGCCTTACTCTGTTTCTGCTTCTGTTTCTCGGCTGCGTGGCGCTACTGCTTTCCTCGATCGGCCTCTATGCCCTGATTGCATATTCCGTGAGCGTTCGCCGCCATGAGATCGGCATCCGCATCGCGATTGGAGCCCAACGCGCGGATATTCGGCGCCTGATATTGCTGCAGGGTCTCAAACTTACTGCGATCGGAGTGCTGACCGGTCTTGTCGGCTCCCTGGCAGCTACTCGGCTAATGCAGAGCGTCCTATACGGAGTCAGCCCCACAGATCCCTTCACATTGCTTTCCGTTGCAGCTGCTCTCTTCGGTGCAGCTCTGCTCGCGTGTTACATTCCGGCCCGCAGCGCCGTTGGCATCGAGCCCATCATCGCACTTCGACACGAGTAAGGACCGGCGGGAACACTTCCGGAGGGTCTGACGCACAATCTGGTTTTCATTTCGAGATTAATTCGATCGGGAAAATCCGGCGGGGTCCGACCCAGATTAATCTGCGGATGCTACAGCGGTGGGTATATTGCGCAGGTAACGCCACGGATTCACAGGCGTGTTGTAAATGCGAACTTCGTAATGGAGGTGCGGGCCAGTCGAACGGCCGCTCGCGCCTTCATAACCGATCACTTCGCCGCGTTTCACATGCGTTCCGATTTGCGTATTGAAATTCGAAAGATGCCCGTACCACGTTGTGACGCCGAAACCATGATCGATTACCACCAGCTTGCCGTAACCCGCCCGCCGATCGACTACCGTCACCACTCCGTCAGCTGAAGCCCGTACGCCGTCGCCGTAGTGCGACGCAATGTCCATCCCGGCGTGAAACGCGCCTTCACCGCTGAACGGATCGAGTCGCTCGCCAAAGTGACCGGTGATTTCACCGACCACAGGCCACAGCGTCGGCACGATTCCAAGCGCGCTGAGTTGCATCGAAGGCATCAGCCGCAGTCCACCGTTCGACACCGTCACGAGCGAGGCATTTTTTTCAAGATAGCTGAACTGGTCGAGCGTCTGTTGAAACTCTGCGGTCGTCCCTTCGGTGACGTCGGTCATTGCAAAAGGGGTCTGCTGGAAGCGGTTCAACCCGTAAGCCATAGCCACTTCGCTTGCCAGCGATTGCAGCGAATTCAGGCGCTGATTCGTGTCCTTCACTTCCGTTTGCAGCTGCTTGTACTGCTGTTTCAGGCTGTCCTGCTCCCGGCGAAGCGTGTTGTAGTTGGTCGCTTTCAGAAGCATCCGGGAATAGGAGCCGATACCGGCCAGAATCGTGATTCCGCCCACGATGGCCAGCACTAACAGCAGGTTCAACACGTAGAAAGGCACGCGCAAGCGCCGCATGCCGCCCGAAGCGCTTGAGGCAATAAAAAACGTGTATGACTTACCCTTCATCGTCTGTTTTTGTCCTGAGTTAATTGTGCGTCAGTTGGCCGAACGCCGAGCGCCATTCGCCACGGCTAGCCGGTTCCCTCAGAAGCCTGAACCGCGAGCTTTGGTCCGAAACGGCACGGATTGTAAAGAGCATATTGTTTGCCGTCAACCCTAATC
>DATNKB010000333.1:0-12121 GCA_035603595.1 Candidatus Dormiibacterota bacterium | reverse complement strand
CATCACGAACGCGATCGCCGCCCGGGCACCGAGAACGCTCCCGGCATCGTCGGCCTCGGTAAAGCCGCCGAACTCGCTCGCGCGAATTTGGCAACGGAGCCACGGCGCATCGCCGCACTTCGCGACCGCCTGGAGCGCGCCGTCCTCGATTCCATTTCGTCGGTACGCGTGAACGGTGACGCGTCCCACCGCGTAGCAAACACCACGAACCTCTCATTCGCAGCCGCGGGCGGCGAAGCAATGCTCATCGCGCTCGACCTGCTCGGCGTTGCATGTTCCACCGGCGCTGCCTGCTCGTCAGGAGCCGTCGAACCGTCGCATGTTCTCCTCGCGATCGGTCTCTCGCCCGACGAAGCCCGCTCAAGCCTGCGCTTCAGCCTGGGCCGTCAAACCACCAGCGAAGAAATTGACTACGCAATCTCCGCCATCCCTAAAGTAGTAAATCGCCTCCGCGCCCTCTCTCCTCGCGCTGCAACGATGGTGACCGCCCGATGATTCTCGAGAATGGTTCCGCAAGCGCACCGGTGTCGCCTTCACGTGGCACAGGCACTCTTGTTTACCCTGAGGACCGAGGGGCCTCTGCGCCTTTGCTTGACGAGGTGGCCAACGGGACGCTCCAAACGCCCGATCACTACCCCGCTCCGAACCCTGCTGCAAATTGCACCGTAGCCGTAGCAATGAGCGGCGGCGTCGACAGCTCCACCGTCGCCGCAATCCTCCACGACCGCGGCCAAGCCATGGTCGGCCTAACAATGCAGCTCTGGAACCAGCGCCGCCTGCCGCAAGAGGAAACCAGCGCACCAGCACAGCACCGCTGTTGCTCGATCGACGACGTCTACGACGCCCGCCGCGTCGCTGAACACCTCGGTGTTCCTTTCTATGTAGTGAACTTCGAGCGCGAATTTGAGCACACTGTGATTCGCCCGTTCGTCAACGACTACCTCGAAGGCCGCACTCCGATCCCCTGCACTCTTTGCAACAACCACGTAAAGTTCGATCAGCTCCTCACCACCGCACGACAGATCGGCGCCGATCGCATCGCCACCGGCCACTATGCCCGCGTCCGCCACAATCCGGAATCTGGCCGTTACGAACTGCTGCGCGCCGTGGACGAAACGAAAGACCAGTCGTATTTTCTCTTCGGCCTCACCCAGGAACAACTCGCGCGCACCGATTTTCCTCTCGGCGAACTATCGAAGCAGGAAGTTCGCGACATCGCGCGCCGTCTTCGCGTCCCGGTCGCCGAAAAGCCGGAGAGCCAGGAAATCTGCTTCGTGCCAACCGGGAATTACGTGCGTTTCATCGAGGGCTACTTGCAGGAGCAGGGAAGCCATCTGCCAGATGATTCCGGCGAGATCGTCGCAACCAGCGGCGAAGTTCTAGGACGCCACCCGGGCTTGCATCAGTACACAGTCGGTCAGCGAAAGGGAATCGGCGTAGCAGCGGGCCACCCGCTCTACGTTGTCTCGCTCGACCGCGCCAACAATCGCCTCGTCGTCGGTGAAGATCAGGATCTTCGCAGCACCACATGTGAAGTCCGCGACGTAAACTGGATTTCGATCGCGCCGCCGAGTGATCCCGTCGAATCAATGGTCCGAGTCCGCAACCGTCACGAACCAGCGCCGGCGGAAATCAATCCGCTCGACGCCACCACCGCCCGCGTCACATTCCGCGCTCCGCAACGCGCCATCACTCCAGGCCAAGCGGCCGTTTTCTACTCGGGCGAACTGGTCCTAGGCGGTGGCTGGATCCGTTGAGTCTTTAAGAGTCAAAGAAAAGTTCTCGTACGAAAATTGCAAATTCGGTGGGTTCAAATTCAGATGAAGAGTTCTTCGTCCGCCGTTGCGGCATCCGGCTCCGGCCGCCGATTCTGTTGCCCGCGAAGCATATCGATCGCCACCTTCATGCCCTTCAGGATCGCCGACGCTTGCTGAATCGGCGTCCACAGCGTCCGTTTGAATTTCGCCCCGCCCTCTTCAACCACTTCCAGCGTCCCCGTCAGAATATGGTCCGCGCGTATGATCTGCACGCGGAGCCGTTCCACCGCGTCGGTGAACACGCGATCGATCTTCTGCGCCGAGCCGCGAGCGACGCGCGTGATTTCCGCGGCGTCGCCCATGATGCTGGCAACTCGATCTTCGGAATCTTCGAGAATCCGGTTCGTACGCAGAAGAATGGGATCAATCCGGTTCTGCAGGTCCGTGGCGATTCGTGTGAACTGCTCGATCGCAGTCCGCACCTGAAAGAACATGCCCAGCAGGATCGCCATCTGAATCACGATGGCAACCGCCGCTATGACGATGAACGCTTGGATCCAGCCGGACATCTACATCTCCCTTATGAACTGCCGGGCCGAACCAGGAAACTACGAGACCTTCGATTCTCGCTTGTACGTTTCTTTTCCTGCTTCAACTGCCGCCGAAAGGCCGTCCTTCTGCCGCGCCATGATTTCTTTGCTGCGTTCGATTAGATCTTCCGCGCGCTCGCGTAGCTCGCGGGCTTTGCGTTGTGCATAATCGCGCCCTTCATCGGCTTTTCCGGTCAAATACTCGCGTGTGTCTTCGCCTGATTTCGGCGCAAAGAGAAGACCTACCATCGCCCCAATGCCCAGGCCGACAAGGAAGAAGCTAGCCTTCGACCCAGCGTTGTTGTCACCCATCTTTTCACCTCCAAACGTCACAGTAGCACAGGCTTATAGGGGTAGCAAGCAAAGCGCCCATGCATTTCGCGCAGATAATTTACCTTACGGTGGGTTCTGGCGCGCTCGACTCATGCAGTCCGGCGAATACTCGCTGAGCTTGGGCGCGCGGAAGTTCGGCGGCGAGGTCTTCCACCGTCAATTCCCGCAGCCTGGCTACGCTTCCAAATTTGCGGAGAAGTTTGCGAGCGGTCACTTGGCCTACTCCGGGAATTTCAGTCAGGGAAGTGCGCAGGCGCCGGCTCGATCGACGTTGCCGGTGGAAGGTAATCGCAAACCGGTGGGTTTCGTCGCGAATCTGCTGGATGAGTTGAAGAACAGGCGAGTGGCGATCGAGAACGATGGGTTCGTCTTCGCGCCCGAGGACATAGAGAATTTCCTCTTTCTTCGCGATGCTGGCCATCGGCTGATTGATGACCTCTAGTTTTTCGAGTGCCTGTGCTGCGGCATGCAGCTGCCCAATGCCACCATCAATCAGAATCAAGCTGGGCAGCGGTTTACCTTCCTCCAGCAAGCGGCGATAGCGTCGGCCAACCGCCTCGCGCATGCTGGAAAAATCGTCGCGCAGTAATCCGCCGGGCTGAGCGGCTTCGCCTTCCACGGCCGCTTCTCCTCGAATGATAAATTTCCGATAGTCAGATTTCTTCATTCGCCCCGCTTCCCAAACCACCATGGATGCGACTGTCTCTGTGCCCTGCGTGTGCGAAATATCGAAGCTCTCGATTCGCTTCGGCGGCTCGAGCATTCCGAGCGCCGCTTGAAGCGCCTCCGCGATCGCCTCAGACGAGGGCCGCAACACCCGGAAACGTTGAACGAAAGAATGCTGGGCATTCTTTTCGACTAATTCCAGGAAATGGTGTTTCTTTCCGCGCTGAGGGTTGGAAATCTCCACGCGATGCTTGGCTTGCTCGCTGAGGACTTCTTCGAGCACCTCGCGTTCCTCGAAGTCAATGGGCGTGTGGATGCAGCGGGGAAGATACGCCGTGTCGAGATACAGCTGCTTCAGCAAGGAAGGAAGAAACTCGGCCGGATTGAACTCTTCCTGATTTTCCCAGTAAAAATCTCGCCGGTCGACTACGCGTCCCCCGCGAATGTGAAACAGATTCACGGCCACCTGCGGCGGCTCGGCGTACCACGCGATCACATCTGTATCGTCACCGGAAGCAGCCGCGATTTTCTGGCGCTCCTCCATTTCCGCGAGCGTGCGCAGAAGGTCGCGATACCCGGCGGCTTCCTCGAAACGTTCCCCCTCGGACGCGTTCTTCATTCTCTGTTCGAGACTGCGCGAAAGATC
The DNA here is from genome assembly GCA_035603595.1 of Candidatus Dormiibacterota bacterium. Taxonomy (GTDB): domain Bacteria; phylum Acidobacteriota; class Terriglobia; order Acidiferrales; family UBA7541; genus Palsa-295. The sequence continues at coordinate 8,129 of DATNKB010000333.1, read as the reverse complement.
GTTGCGGCGACCTTCCAGAAACAGCCGCACATCGCGGGCAGCTTCCACATAGCGCTCGTCGGTCACCAATCCTTCCACGCAGGGGCCGAGGCAGCGGTGAATGTAATACTGAAGGCATGGCCGCGGATGTTTGCGCGTGAGATCCACTGTGCAGGACGGCACCAGGAAGTGTTTATGGATCAGGTGAACCATGCGATAGGCGAGGTTCGCGGGAAAATACGGCCCAAAATAAATCGAGCCGTCCTTCTTCAGGCGGCGGGTTACATAAACGCGCGGATACTTTTCGTACGCAGTGTACTGAATGTAGGGATATGTTTTGTCGTCACGGAGCAGGATATTGAATTTCGGCTGATGCTTCTTGATGAGGTTGTTTTCGAGGGCCAGCGCTTCCTTCTCGTTGTCGACGACGATATATTCCAAATCGGCGATTTCGCGAACGAGCGATCCGGTTTTGGCATCTTGCTGGGTTTTGTCTAAAAAATACGAGCGGACGCGGCTGCGCAGGGACAGTGCCTTCCCAACGTACAGAATTGCACCCGCCGCATCCTGGAACAGGTAAACCCCGGGCTGCGTGGGAAGATTGGCGACTTTTTCACGAAGTTCCATCGATAGGCGCTACACTAGTTCGCGAATTCGCCGGTTGCTACTATTGAATCTGCACAGCCGGCCGAAGACAACTTTCATGATAGCAAACGGAATCTAACCGATACGAATCGCCATGATACGCCTCGCATTCATCGCCTCGCTGCTTTTCGTTAGCGCAGCCGGTTTGCCCGCTCAGCAAAAAGACACCCAACAAGAAGACAAACAACAAAACCAGCAAAGCGACCAAAAGAGCCAGCAACAAGGCCAGCAACAGTCTGAACAAGATCAGCAGGACTCCGACGCCCCGCCTGTGCCTTCGGAATCCAGTTCAAAGAAGCCGCGCACAGAGAGTGGCAGTGACAAGGGCGGCAAGAATGCCACTCTGGATGAACCGCCAGCGATTTCGTCTGACGCGGAAAAGGCCAAAGCCGCCGCTACCTACAATCCGCTACCGGCGCAGCAGGACGTTGAAGTGGGAATGTACTACCTGCACAAAGGCGATATCGATGCCGCGATCGATCGTTTTCTTGATGCCATCCAACAACGTCCCAACTTCGCGAAGCCGCGTTTGCTGCTAGGAAAGGCCTACGAGAAGAAACACGACAACGAATCGGCCCTTAAATATTACAAGGAATATCTGCAGGTGCTGCCTGGCGCGCCCGATGCGAAAGAAGTCCAGAAGAAAATCGAGAAACTCTCGAAAGAGTAGTGCCTTTCGAGCACCGGCGCCTAATACGACGGAAAGGTCTTGAGAAACTTCATCGCCCGCTCGTAATCCTGAAATTTCTTTTCTTCCGCGCGAAACTGTGGCGAGTGCGACTCTCGCCTGCATCGCGCGAACCGCATGGGATGCTTGAGATGCAGCATTTCATGATACAGAACGTAGGCCACGACATATTCAGGCACATTCTTTCGGTCGAGCTGGCGATTGATTACGATCTGCTCGAGCGCAGGATCGAAACAACCTAGCTGCGTCCGCCACACGCGACTGCTCCAGCCTAGCCTTGGTTTCACGAGTAAATTCTCAAAATAGCCCGTATTCAAACGCTCGAACATCGGGCCGAGGTCGTGATGCTTTCCTTCCGGACGATGCTCGACGCGTCGCGCGCGTCGCTGGCGAACGACCAGCAACCTGCGCCGCGTGGAATGTGCGTAGGTGTACTTACGATACGTCGCGAGGAACTCACCCGGGGGCTGACGTCGATAAAGCCGGCCCAGGAGTATTCCAGCCGCAGACTCGAACACGTGCCGGGGCGCGTCCCGCAGCAAATCCGAAATACGGACGTACGCCGTGTCCTCGCGCAATCGAATTGTGTGAGTGAGATCCGAATAGGGGTGATATTCAACGACAAAGTGCGGCGGACGGCCTTCGCAGCCGATGCGGGTGTAGATTCGCTGGAAAATACGCTCGCCGCCGGGAACCAGGCGGGAGCGCAGCTTCGAACGCTTCACGGTTGTTTTCTCCGCACGGGCGGCGGCGCGGCAGTCTTCAGCGCGTTGTCAACATCCGTGAGCGCTTCCTTGGTGCCGTCGATTGCGTCCAGCAGCGTGTCCTTATAGGTGTCCAGCTCCGGCCCTTTCTCCTGAAGCTTTTCTAAAATGTCGAGAAATTCGTTTCCCTTGGACTTCATCAGTTTCAGCACGCCATGAATGTCCGACTGGCGTTCCTTTCCGACCGCGATCTGGTCGGCGGCATCGTCCATGCAGCCGGTGTAGCCATTCAGCAGGTTATTCAACACTTCGGCGCGCCGCCGATCCTGCACTTTTCGATTCAGTTCGTATTGAAATTTCTTCAGGCGGTCATCGGCGAATTTCATATACAAGGTGATGCGTTCCGCGGGTTCGTAGGCCTCGCGAATCTGATCCGCTTCGCCTTCGCTTAGATAGTCCTTCCTTTGTTGAAAAGAAACCGCCGAGAGCGCATCCGGACGGGCGACCGCAGGTGCGAGGAACGCTACGAGCAATCCAAGTGCGAGAGTCGCATTTCGCATGGCGCCTCCTATCGCTTCGGTTTACCGGCACCATCATTCGCCGGCTGTTTTGGAAACAACATATGAATCAGATGGCGATCGATTTCGTCGAGTTGGCCGCGAATTTCGACGAAGGGTTTGCGATCGTCCTCGTTAAGCCCGACGATCATTGCGTCGAGCCTTCTCAGCGATCCGCGAAGCGAAATCTGAAGCTGCTTGTAACCGTTCGAGTGTTTTTCCGGGTCGGGGAATTTCTCTTCGAGCGCTTTTTCGCTGGATTGCGTCTCATCGATGTATTTCTTCAAAATGTCGAGAGCCTCAGCGGCTTTGTCATTTGCGAGCGCGCTTTCGGCATCCTTGAATTCCGATTCCCCCAGCGGCAATAGCAGCTTCGCTTTGTGAACCGGATCCGCTTCGTGGTCAAATTTGGCCCGCCATTGCTCGGTGGTGTGATATTCCTGCGCCGAAAGGCACACTGTTACCATCGCGACAACCAGCACCAGCGCCGAAAGTTGAGCGAAGCGAAGCATCAGTTATCTTTTCTTCTCTTTAAGCTCGCGAGTTAAGAAGCGCACGCGCGCGGTCGCTTCGAAATACATGTCGTTGTTTTCATCTTTGTTCAATTGCAGAAACTTCTGATACCAGTCGAGCGCCTGAGCCGCTTGTCCCAGTTTATCGTAACAAGTGGCGCGGATGAAAACAGTACCCTGCGGTAGTTCCTGGCGCTGCGACAAAAGGTCGAGCGCCTTCAGGGCCGATTCGTAATTCTTGCCCAGGTATTCCGCTGCGACAAGTTCTCCGAGCACGTCGTTCGACTGCGGATTCATTTTGAACGCGACAAGCAACTCGCGCACCGCATCCGGATACGCTCGTTTTTCGAGATAGACGTGACCTATCTGCGCGGGAATGTCGGCGTCCTGTGGGGCGAGCTTGGCGGCTTTCTCCAGTACCGATATCGCATCGTCGTAGCGTTTCAATTGGAACAGAATCTGCCCACGAAGTTTTAGAGCCGAAAGAGCTTCCTGATTGGACCCGGCGGCACGATCGAGTTCGGCAAGCGCCTCCTCATTTTTGCCCAGCTTGGCCAGCGCCAGCGCGCGACTCACGCGGGCCTCGGGATCATTTGGCTGCGCTTCGAGATATTTTCCAAGCTCCGCGGCGGCTTCCTCAGATTTTTTCTGGGCCGCCAGCGCTTGGGAAAGCCCGAGATGCGCCTGCGCGTTCGAAGCGTCGGAGGCTATGGCAGCGCGAAATTCAGCCTCAGCCTCCGCGGGCTGATTGGACGCGAGAAGTACTCTCCCCAACGCAAAGTGAATATCCGAATTCTTCTCGTCAAGTTTCTCTGCGGCCCGATAGTGCTCAATCGCGAGCGGCGCTTTCGCGGATCGCTCGTAAGCCCAGCCTAATAGAAATTGCGGACGAGCCTCATTGGGCAGAAGAGCGGCAGCCTTTTGAAGCGGTTCGACCGCGGCCGCAGGGTCAGTCTCCATAAGCGTGATTCCGAGATTCAGGTAGGCTGCATCGAGTTTGGGATCGAGCGAAATCGCCTTTTCATACTCAGCTTTGGCGTCGGCCGCCTGCTTCAAGCTCGCATAGGCATTGCCCAGATCGAAATGCGCCTCCGCGTCATCGGGCTTCTTCGCGAGATATTCCTTATAAGACCGCACCGCTTCTGCGTAATCCTGGTGATCCATCGCAGCGCGCGCCGCAATGATCGCCGGGTCAGGTGTGTCGTCCGCAATGTGAATACGGGTCCTGGTGGTGTTGGACTGTGCAGAAGCGACGGGCGAAAGGCAAAAGGCAAAGCTGAAAAAAGCGAAGAGGGCGAACTGCATCCATCGAGAGTCGCGCGCAGCAGCTCGATGCTTCATTGCGCCGTAGAATTAGATTCTGATCCGTTCGTTCTTGGTGAAGGGCCGGAATTTCCGTGGTTGGTACCGTTGCCGTTCCGCCCATTCAAGGCGCGCGCCAGAAATTTCCCAGTATGCGATTGCAAGTTGCGCGCCACTTGTTCCGGCGTTCCAGCAGCCACCACATGCCCGCCCGCGTCTCCGCCCTCCGGGCCGAGATCAATCATCCAGTCCGCGGACTTAATCACATCCAGATTGTGCTCGATAATCAGCACCGAAGCTCCGCCGTCGATCAATTTGCGAAACGCCGTCAGCAATTTCTGAATATCGTCGAAATGCAGGCCCGTCGTCGGCTCGTCGAAAATATAGAGAATGCCGGCATTCTCCTGCCGCGTGAGATGCGCCGCCAGTTTTAAGCGTTGCGCCTCGCCCCCTGAAAGCGTGGTACCCGATTGCCCCAGCCGCAGATAGCCCAAGCCAACCTCGTCGAGCACGCGCAGCTTGGTCGTCACCTTCGGATACGCGGCAAAAAACGTGAGCGCCTCGCGCGCCGTCATCTGCAGCACCTGGTGAATATTTTTCTCTTTGAACGTCACATCGAGAACGCTGCTCTTGTAGCGCGTCCCGCGGCACTCTTCGCACACCAGCTCCACGTCCGCCAAAAATCGCATCTCCACCGTCACCGTTCCATCGCCCTGACAAGCTTCGCACCGGCCGCCCGGAATGTTGAACGAGAAATGTCCCGCCGTGAGCCCGCGCTTTTTTGCTTCCGGCATGCCAGCGAAAATTTCGCGAATCGCATCGAAGGCCTTCAGGTAAGTCGCCGGATTCGAGCGCGGCGTTCGGCCAATCGGCGACTGGTCCACCATCTCAATCGCGGCGAGCGCAGAATCGCCTTCCAGGCGATCGCAAAATTCGCGGTAATTTCCGCCGGTGCGCTTCGCTTCGAGAGCTTTGTACAGCACGTCGTAAACGAGCGTGGATTTTCCCGATCCGCTCACGCCCGTCACTGCCACAAGTACGCCCAGCGGGATCATCACATCGACGCTTTGCAGATTGTGGCTGTGCGCGCCGGTGATTTTCAGAAACTTTCCCTGCGGCTTCCGACGCCTCGCCGGCACAGCGATTTTTAGATCACCGCGCAGGTAACGTCCCGTGATCGAATCGGGGTCGGCCAGCAATTGTTGGCGCGAGCCGGCGAAGATCAACTTGCCGCCGTGTTCTCCCGCGCCGGGCCCCAGATCGAGAATATGGTCGGCAGCCAAAATTGTCTCAGGATCGTGCTCCACGACTACCAGCGTGTTACCGAGATCGCGCAAGCCCTTCAAGATTCGAATCAGCCGGTCGGTATCGCGCGGGTGCAGGCCGATCGAAGGCTCGTCGAGCACATACAGCGCTCCCACGAGATGCGAGCCGAGCGACGTGGCGAGCTGGATGCGTTGCGCTTCGCCGCCCGATAGAGTCGACGTCAATCGGTCCAGCGTCAGGTAATCGAGGCCCACCTCGTCGAGAAATTGCAATCGCAGCTGAATCTCTTCGAGGACTTTATCAGCAATCGTGGATTCCGCGGCGGTGAGCTGCAGGGCTTGGAAGAAAGGCCGCGCCTCTTTTACCGTCATCTGACAAACTTCGGTGATCGACCGCCCTGCGATTTTCACGGCGCGAGCTTCGGCGCGTAGTCGCGTCCCGCGGCAGTCTGGACAGAGCGCGTAGCCGCGATAACGGCTCAGAAAAACGCGGACGTGCAATTTGTATTTTTTGCGCTCGAGCCACCCGAAAAATCCTTTTACGCCCGGAAAGTCCGCTTTGCGATCGCCTTCGATGATTGCGTCGCGTTGCGCAGCGCTCAGTTGCCGAAACGGGGCGTCCAGCGGAATCCCCTTGTCGCGCGCGTACGAACGCATATCCATCGCCAGCTGCCGGTAACGCGGCTTCGTCCACGGTTCGATCGCGCCATCTGCGAGCGACTTGCTTTTGTCTGGTACCACGCGATCGAGATCGAAATCAATCGTGTTGCCGAAGCCCTGGCAGCGCGGGCAGGCTCCGTACGGATTGTTGAAAGAGAATAGACGCGGCTCCGGCTCCTGGTAGGTCGCTCCACATTTTTTGCAATCGAAGCGCTCGTTGAAGACGAGCCGCTCCGGCACCGCGGCGCTGCGGAGAGCAGGTTCACTCACAGCCGCGCCTGTTTCCGCGGCCACCGAATCCGGCTCCGAGGCTGACGCCGACGCCTCAGGCATAAATTCGAGAATCGCTTCACCTCGCCCTTCGCGGTAGCAAATCTCGATCGAATCCATCAAGCGCGAACGAATCTCCGGCCCCAGCACCAGCCGATCGACCAGCACATACGCCGGTTTCGAGAAATCCATGTACAGCAGATCTTCCGGCGTCGAAAATTCAAAGACGCGGCCGTCCTGATAAAGCCGGTTGAATCCCCGCTTTCGCAAATTCACCAGCGCCTGGCGAATCGCTTCGGGGCCCGGACGAGCTTGCTTCTTGGCCTTTGTCACGGGAGCCGGCGCTTCGGGGGTTAGCTTCAGCTCATACAGAACGTAGAATCGCCGGCCCGCCGGAAGCGCCAGAACACGAGCAGCGATCTCGTCGAGCGTGTCCTTGCGCACTTCCTCGCCGCAGTTGAGGCAGAACGTGTGCCCCACGCGCGCATACAGCAGCCGCAAGTAATCGTAGATTTCAGTCGCGGTGGCAACGGTGGACCGCGGATTCCGCGTCGAATTCTTTTGCCGGATCGAAATGGCCGGTGCGATTCCAGTGATTTCGTCAACGTCCGGCTTCTCGATTCGCTCCAGAAACTGCCGCGCGTAAGCCGAAAGCGATTCGATATACCGGCGCTGGCCCTCGGCATACAGCGTGTCAAATGCCAGGCTCGACTTTCCCGAGCCCGAAACGCCGGTCACCACCGTGATAGCGTTATGCGGAATCGTGAAGTCGAGGTTCTTCAGATTGTGGACTCGAGCGCCGCGGACACGGATCTCTTCGATATCACCCGGAATTGTGGCAGTCGTCGCCGCTACCGCTGCTTCCGGTTCACGACGGAGCGCTTTTGCGAGTGCCGCCTTGTCAGTAGGGTTCTTCGGCATGCGTGTAAACACACAATTATACGCCGTCCAGTCAACTGCGGCAAACGAGCCGAAATCCGGGTAGTGTCTCAGTTTGAGGAAGGCTTACGGCGGGCTACATCTTGAAGGAATGTTACTATGCCGAACATAGCTGGCACAATTCAATGGGTCCAAGCCTACCGGGAGGACCGATGGCAGAGACGTTCGAAGCATACCGAACTCGAGTCCTAAGCTATCTTGGCGATGAGGAACCCATCGGTGTACAACAAGCCACCTCATCGCAACTCGATTGGCGTCTGCGCGATGTCGCGCCCGAGGGGGTGATCCGGCGCCCTGCACCTGAAAAGTGGTCAATCGCCGAGATCGTAGCGCACTTGGCGGACGCGGAACTAGCGATGGCGTGGCGATTGCGAAACATGCTGGCGAATCCGGGCGTGGCCTTAACGTGGTGGGATCAGGCCGTATGGGCGGAGCGCTTGGGTTACGCGCAGCAAGATGCGAGCCTCTCGGCAGGGGTCTTTCGGGCGCTGCGCGAGAGCAACCTGCGACTGTTGGAGTCGGTCCCGCGCGCACGGTGGGTGGAGTGCTATGGGGTCCACGAGGTACGCGGACGGCAAACGGTCGAGGAGTTCGTCCGCTTGGAAGCG
>DATNKB010000332.1:0-5192 GCA_035603595.1 Candidatus Dormiibacterota bacterium | reverse complement strand
GACTCCCGGCGCGCGGCAGTAAAAGTCTTAGGGCCCCCCAGCCCAAAGGCCATTTGTCCTCTCTCCTGTTTAAAGACAGGCGGCGACGTTACGAAATCGAAACTTCTTGTCGCTGCGGCCTTTCATCCCGTAGAGCGCCCGATCGGCCGCCCCCAACAATTTCTCAATCGATGTGCCGTCCGTAGGATATACAGAGACTCCCACGCTCGCGGAGACCAACGGCGTCTGCCCATCATTGATCAATTCCTCGCAAATCCGCTGAGCGGCCTGCTTGGCTTCCTGTTCGCCTGATTCGGGCAAAATCAGGGCGAATTCATCGCCGCCATAGCGAGCCGGCGTATCAATGGTTCGGCTGCTATTGCGCAGGGCCACACCGAGGCGCTTGATCGCGCGACTTCCCGTCAGGTGGCCGTATTTGTCATTGATCTTTTTCAGACCATCCAGATCGAAAAGGAGAACTGCGAAACTGCGACCGGTGCGCCGCGAACGCTGAATTTCGTTCTCGAGCACTTCGAGCAAGCGCCGATGGTTCGCGAGTCCGGTGAGCGAATCCGATGCGGCAAGGCGGCTTACCTGATCGAAAAGCTGAGCGTTGTCGAGAAGTGTGCCGCCGAGCACGACGACATAGCTCATCACCATCAGTACATGGGCCATCGTGGCAGGAGCGTCGAGAACGTGCTGCGATTGGCTCATCGTGACATGGCAGAAAACGTTGAGCAGTGCTGCAACGAAAAGAGCTCGGTCGAGTGATGCGTCAGCACGACGCAAACGCAGCCAGTATCCAACCGTGGCGACTGCAAATATTGTAGCCGGGACCAGATCCCAGGCTCGCGGCAGACTCGCGCCCGGGTACATGAGCGGCGGATTCGGCAACATGAAGTAGAAAACGCTGGTGAGGTATGCAATTGCGCCGACGATTAGGGTGGCGCCTGCCAACTCCTTCGCGGGATCGCGCGCGAGGGGAATTCTTCGCTCGACCGCAAGCGCAGCCAGCAGAAGCAAACCCAGCAGGGTGCGGCCGGCCAGCCAGCCGAGAGAGATATGCGTTCCCTCGTATCTCGAGACCAGCATGCCGCGATAAAAGGTCATGCTCGTGCCGGCTTCGATCAGTCCGGCCAGAACGAAACCGAACGCAAGAATCAGCGAGATGCGATCGTGGGTGCCTCGGAAGCGGACCAGGGCGTTAGCGGCAAAAGTGAAGGCAATCAGGCTTCCTGACATCTCGAGGTATGTGTCGAGAAGCGGATCCGCCATGTACGGCGAGTTTCGCAGGATCCAGACAAAAATCAGGTAACCGCTTATTGCTATCGCCCAAAGAAGGACGAGCCTAAATCGATGGATTACGCCCCAAATCTTGCCCGGAACAGCCACGAATCCCCCAAATCGCCCCACACGTACCCATTAAGAAGCGAGCAACTCTTGTGCCGATTTGGGGCACAGTTTTAGTACTAGCTAAGTCTATGATTGTAAAAACATTGAAGGTAAGAGAGTAGCTCTAAACTCGTGCGTCGGGACCGTTAGGGGCCTGCAGGGTGGGTAGAATTGTTACAGCTCGACACCCGGGCTACCCAGTCCGGGAGACGTCGAGCGACCCAGCAGAAATCAGCCCTGTGGAGGTTGTCCTTCTTCGGCTTTTTTTACTGCTGCTTCGGCACCGATGAAACCGATCTTGGAATGCTGGCCATCGCAGAAGGGCTTGTTCAAGCTTCCGCCGCAGCGGCATAGAGAGAAAGCGGGCTTGCCGGTGAGATCGAACTTATTGCCGGCGGCGTCCACGAGCTCGATCGTCCCTTCCGGGGCTTCCACTCGATAGGGGCCATTCGGACGGATCGTGATTTTCACCTGAGCCATATTTTCTCCGTGTCGCGCATAGTTACTAGGTCAGAAGGCGAAATTTTCGAATGAGAACCACTCAATATTTTGGGACCGACGAGTCCACTTCATCAGACCAGGCGAGAATACCACCCTTCAGGTTCAAAACCTTGCGAAAACCGGCCTGCCGCAAAAATTCCGAGGCTTCCGCAGAACGCTTGCCGCTGCGGCAGTGCGCCACAATTTCGCGGGAACTATCGAGTTCGCTGACGCGCTTCGAAAGATCGCCCAGCGGAATCAGATAGCCGCCGATGTTGCAGATCTGATATTCGTGAGGCTCGCGCACGTCGAGAATAAACAGATTGTCGCCGCGATCGAGTCGCGCTTTCAATTCGCGCGGAGTGATTTCCGGAACCGTGGATGCAGGTGGCGGAGCTTCTTCGCCACGCACTCCGCAGAATTCGGCGTAGTCGATCAACTTCGTGATCGTTGGATGAGCGCCGCACACCGGGCACTCGGGATTCTTTCGCAGCTTCAGCTCGCGGAATCGCATCGACAGCGCATCGAACAGCAGGAGCCGGCCCACGAGCGGTTCACCATTACCGATGATGAGCTTCAGCGTTTCGGCGGCCTGAATCGAACCGACGATTCCCGGCAGCACTCCGAGAACGCCTCCCTCGGCGCACGACGGAACCAGTCCAGGCGGAGGTGGTTCGGGATACAAGCAGCGGTAGCATGGGCCGTCCGGATAACCGAAAACGCTGGCCTGCCCTTCGAAGCGGAAAATCGAGCCGTAGACGTTCGGCTTGCCGAGCAGCACGCACGCGTCGTTAACGAGGTAGCGCGTCGCGAAGTTGTCCGTACCGTCCACGACGATGTCGTAGTCTTTGAGGATGTCGAGCGCATTTTCGCTCGTCAGCATAGTCTCGAACGTGTCGATCTGAATGTCGGGATTCAGGCCCCGCAGTCGCTCGGCTGCCGCTTGGATTTTTGGGCGGCCTACGTCGCCTGTGCTGAAAAGAATTTGGCGCTGAAGATTGGTGAGGTCAACTTTATCGAAATCAACGAGCCCGATTCGGCCAACTCCCGCCGCCGCAAGATATTGTCCGAGCGGCGCACCAAGTCCCCCAGTGCCGATGCATAGCACTTTCGCGGCTTTCAGCTTCAGCTGACCGTCCATGCCCACTTCCGGCATGATCAGGTGGCGGCTGTAACGCAGGACCTCTTCTTTCGACAGCGTTGGCGAAGGCTGCGCGGTTGTGGTTGTCTTAGGCGTTGCAATATCAGTATTGGATGCCATTGGGAAACTCCGTCGTAGCGCGCGCTACAGTGCGCGTCCGTGGCCTGCTCCGCCAGCGATCGAGGGGACGATGCTAACAGTGTCGCCCTCATTCAGCCGCGTCTGGTCCTTCTGCAAATAGCGTATGTCCTCGTCGTTTACATACACATTTACAAAGCTGCGCAGCCGTCCGTCATCGGAATAGAGGTGTTTCTTGAGGTCGCCGAATTTTGCGGTGAGCGCCGAGAGCGCTTCTGCTACGGTCGCGGCCTGCAGTTCAACGCTCGCTTGCCTCCCCGCATACGCGCGTAGTGGCGTAGGAATAATCACCTTCACTGCCATTCAGTCTCCTCCTGGCGCGGGTCTACGATTTAAGATGACGCCGAGCGGGCTTCCGATTCAATCGCCTCGGCCTGATAGCCGGAGCGGTCGTCGCACAATCGCCACGACGTGGTATCACGCGGCTCGCCCTTCTCGACGCTGACGATAATGTAACTGTACCAAGGCCACGCGTGCTCGCGGTCAAATTCGCTTGGCCGCGCCGGGGCGTCCGGATGCGAATGATACCAGCCAATCAGCTCCAACCGCTTCTCGCTGGCTGTCTTTTCCGCCAACCGCACATCGTCCGGCGTCAGTTCAAAGCGATTGCGCGGAGAATCATCCCGCCGATTCGCGAGCGGCAGGAGATCCATAACCTCGCGCGAGCCTTCGCCGTCGCTGCCGAGCAAGGCGCCACAACACTCGTGCGGATAAGTTTCGACGCCATGGGCGCGAATCTTCCGCAGCAGAGCTTCTCGAATTTTCAGTGGCGCAATGCTCACGGGTCGCTCAGTCCTCGGTCCAAAATCTTTCGCTCAAGTATTTTTCGCCTGAATCGGGGAACACAGTGACGATCACCGCACGCTGTCCAGCGGGCAATCTGCGCGCCACGTCGAAACAAGCGCATAAGGCGCCACCGGAACTAACCCCGGCCAGGATGCCTTCTTCGCGCGCCATCCGCTTCACCATTTTTTGGGCATCTTCTGTGCGTACGGCCAGATCTTCGTCGGCGAGCTCCGGGTCATAAATCTTTGGGACAATTGCCGTCGCCATGTGCTTCAAGCCCTCGAGCCCATGAAAACCCGAGTCAGGCTGCATACTGATACATCGAATTTTCGGGTTGAATTCCTTCAGCCGGCGCGTTGTACCGACGAATGTGCCGCTGGTTCCCAGGCCGGCGACAAAGTGCGTGATCTCGCCGCGCGTCTGCTCCCAGATTTCAGCTGCCGTGCCGTTGTGATGCGCCGCTGGGTTCGCCGCATTGCTGTATTGGTCAGGATAGAAGTATTTGTCCGGCTCGGCTTTGTAAATCTCGCGAACCCGACGGATCGCTCCGTCTGTGCCTTCGTCGCCCGGAGTCATCACCAGCTCGACGCCGTATGCTTGCAAGATCTTGATCCGCTCAGGCGAGGCGCTCGACGGCAGGCACAGCTTCACTTTATATCCCCGCGCTGCGCCGACCATCGCATAGGCGATGCCCGTATTGCCGCTGGTCGCGTCGAGAATAACCTTCCCCGCACGCAAATCGCCTTTGCGTTCGCCCTCGCGAATCATCGAGTACGCGGCGCGATCCTTCACGGAGCCGCCGGGATTAAACCATTCCGCTTTTGCCAAAATTTGAATCGCAGGCGCGAATTGAGCAGCTAGACGATCGATCCGCAAAAGAGGCGTATGCCCGATCTGATCGAGTAGGTGCTCACCGATTCGCGCTCCCGTGTCTACACGCGATTGCGATAAGGCCGCCGATTTTTTCGCCACACTCACGATAGACCTACAACTCCAATCAATTCGCCATGCGAGGCTTCACTTCGAGCCACGAGACCGACAGAAGCGGCTCGTAATCCACTAATTTAGAAGAGTTTAGCAGATGCCGACCCTGGCCGGTCACTCGCGCTCATGCCGGTTTGATGCATCCAGCCTGGAGCACGAAGCACATATTTGCCTTTACAGCAGCGAGACGAATTCCTATTCTGACAGACCATGTGGTACGTAAACAATCTCTTCGACCAAGGACAGGTGGAATCCCTTTCAGCAAAGGGGTTCCTCGTTCGCAGTTCCGGCG
>DATNKB010000331.1:0-15753 GCA_035603595.1 Candidatus Dormiibacterota bacterium | reverse complement strand
GTCGTTCGCGGGCGCAAAGGCGAATACAAGAAGGAACTCGAGAAATACGCCAAGGAAGGTTACGTCCGCGCCCGCGTCGATGGCGACCTCGTCAATCTCGACGAACCGATTCCGCTCGATCGCCGCAAGAATCACACCATCGAAATCGTCGTAGACCGGCTGCTGCTTAAAAACGGCATCGCGCAACGCCTCGAGGAATCCATCGAAACGGCTCTCCGCCTCACCGGTGGCCTCGTCACCATTTCAGTTGTCGGCGGCGACGAGCACGTTTACTCCGAAAAACTCGCCTGCCCCGATTGCGGCATCTCCGTCCCGCAACTCGAGCCCCGCTCGTTCAGCTTCAATTCGCCCTACGGTGCATGCCCCGAATGCCACGGCCTCGGTTCCAAGTACGATTTCGATCCGTCCAAAGTAATCGTCGATTGGTCGAAGCCGCTTTTTGAGGGCGGACTCGGCCCCGGCTCAGGTTCCACGTTCGTTCAGCGCACCATGAAACTTGCCGCCGCAGCGCACGGTTTCGATCTCGATACTCCATTCGAGCAATTTCCACGAAAAGTTCAAAATCTGATTCTTCATGGCAATCCTGCGGACGGCACCGGAGTGAAGGGCCTCAATTTTCAAGGCGTCATCACGCATCTTGAGAAAAGCCTCGAAGAATCGAATTCCGACACGTACCGCGAATGGCTCACGCAATATATGTCGCCGGCGCCCTGTGCGGCTTGCAACGAGCGCCGCCTGCGCCCCGAAAGCCTCGCCGTAAAAATCGCCGGTCTTTCCATCGCCGATTTCACCGCGCTCCCGCTCTCCGAAGCGCGCGCTGCCGTTGACAAAATCCGCGGCCACCTCACGCTCCGCCAGCGAAAAATAGCTGGTCGCCCGCTCACGGAAATCGCCGAGCGCCTCGATTTTCTTCTCAACGTGGGGCTCGGCTATCTCACTCTCGACCGCTCGGCCGCCACGCTCTCCGGCGGCGAAGCGCAGCGCATCCGCCTCGCCACGCAGATCGGCTCGCGCCTGCGCGGCGTCCTCTATGTTCTCGATGAGCCTTCCATCGGCCTGCACGCCCGCGACAATGGCCGCTTGCTCAGCACTCTTGAAACCCTGCGCGACCTCGGCAATACGGTGCTAGTAGTCGAGCATGATGAAGAAACGATTCGCCGCGCCAACTACGTGGTCGATCTCGGCCCCGGCGCAGGCACCGCCGGAGGACATCTCGTCGCCGCAGGACCGCCCGAAGAAATCGCAGCTAATCCTGCGTCGCTCACCGGCCAATATCTTTCCGGCCGCGCGAAAATTCCCGTGCCAGATCACCGCCGCCCCGCCAACGGGAAAGCGATCACCATCCTCGGCGCGCACGGAAACAACCTGAAAAATATCGACGTCACGTTTCCGCTCGGCCTTCTCACCGTAGTCACCGGCGTCTCTGGCTCAGGCAAATCCACGCTCATTAACGACATTTTGTATCGCGCTCTCGCCGCGAAACTTTACCGCTCGATGGAAAAGCCCGGCGAACATCGCGCCATAACTGGCATCGAGCACATAGACAAAGTTGTTCAAATCGACCAGGCTCCCATTGGCCGCACCCCGCGCTCGAACCCCGCCACTTACACGGGGGTCTTCGCTCCGATTCGCGAGTTGTACGCCATGCTTCCGGAATCGCGCGAACGCGGCTACCGTCCTGGGCGTTTTAGTTTCAATGTGAAGGGAGGCCGTTGCGAAGCGTGTCAGGGCGACGGCCAGCGCCGCATCGAAATGAATTTCCTGCCCGACGTTTACGTCACTTGCGAAGTCTGTCGCGGCAAGCGCTACAACGCCGAGACCCTCGCCGTCCGCTACAAAGGCCTCACGATTTCCGATCTCCTCGATCTACCCATCGAGGAAGCCCTGAAGGCCCTCGAAAATATCCCCGCGATTCAGCAAAAGCTGCAGACACTCGTCGACGTCGGCCTTGGCTACATTCAGCTCGGCCAATCCGCCACCACGCTCTCCGGCGGCGAAGCCCAGCGCACCAAGCTTGCCCGCGAACTTTCGCGCCGCCAAACCGGCCGCACGCTGTATATTCTCGACGAGCCGACCACCGGCCTGCACTTCGACGACGTGAAGAAACTCCTCGACGTGCTGAATCGCCTCGTCTCGCTCGGCAACACCGTGCTGATCATCGAACACCATCTCGACGTCATCAAACAAGCCGACTGGATCATCGACCTCGGCCCCGAAGGCGGCAACGAAGGCGGCCGCATCGTCGCGCAAGGCACACCTGAGCAAGTCGCGCGCGTAAAGAAATCTTTCACCGGACAGATTCTTGCCCGCGCGCTGAACGGTGCGAATGGAAATGGACACGGCAACGCTACCCAGAGTGCAAACGCACCAGCCGATGCAAACGCGAACGCCTGACTTGTATGGTCCCCGACGATAACAACCCCATCCTTCCCGAGTCGTTTCTCGACCCGCCCATTCCTCCGGCCGCCGGATTGCCAAACCCGGAATTGCACACCACGGCAACAACATCGCCCGTAATCGTCCAGCCCGAAGCGCCGCCACCCATCTTTCAGCAATATCCCGAAGATCTACGCGCACCATGGAGCTGGCTCGACCTGCTGCTACTAATCGCAGTCACGCTCCTAGGAACCTTTTTGATCAGCATCGTTCTCGTCGGCATCTTCGCAGCCTTCGGAATGACGCCCACCAGCCTGCAGAATTCCTCCACCAACAAAAGTCTCTTTCTAATCGTCAATCAAGCCATTCTCTCGCTCGGGTTACTCGCATACCTCGCCACTCAAATACGTGTGCGATTTCAATCGCCCTTCTGGCGAACCATCGGCTGGCGCCAGCTCCAGACCGGCACGATCCCGCGCCGCATCGTCTACCTCAGCCTCGTTCTCGGCGGCTTCAGCATTTCCTTGCTGGTCCAACTCGCTTCCGCAGCACTTCAAACCAAAGCAAAGCTCCCCATCCAGGAATACTTCCAGGACCCGCGCAGCGCCCTTCTCCTGATGCTGATGAGCATCCTGCTAGCTCCGCTCGTCGAAGAAACCATCTTCCGCGGCTACCTCTATCCAGTGCTCGCGCGAAGCTTCGGCGTCGGCGCAGGAGTAGTCATCACAGGCACCCTCTTCGGCCTCCTGCACGCTCCTCAACTCTGGGGCGGCTGGGGCCAAATCGTGCTCCTGATCGGCGTAGGAATTATTTTCACCGCCGCCCGCGCCATCTCGCACACTGTCGTCGCCAGCTACATCCTCCACGTCAGTTACAACTCATTCCTGTTCATCGCATTCCTCATCGCCTCCCACGGCCTCCGCCATTTCCCGGTGGGCCCATAAGGTTTTGTAGCGCCGGTCTTTAGACCGGCAGGTTTTGAATTGATCGCGCTCGCATCGAATTCGCGCCCCAGAATCGGTTAGAATGGAAACTCCCTTGTACACCGTCGAAGCAATCCGCTGGACGCCCGAAGGCGTCGTCATCCTCGACCAGCTCCGCCTCCCGCGCGAAGTCACCTATCACACCTACACCGACTATCGCGATGTAGCCAAAGCGATCAAAGACATGATCATCCGCGGCGCCCCGGCCATCGGCGTCGCCGCAGCGATGGGCGTGGCACTTGGCGTCGAACACTCGCCAGCGCAAACTCTCCCGGAACTGCGCGCCGATTTCGCCACCATTTGCGACACGCTGGCCCACACCCGCCCCACCGCAGTCGATCTCTTCTGGGCAATCAATCGCTTCAAAGCCCGCTTCGAACAATTAGCCGTGACTGCCGCGTCCGCCAAAAACGGCGCCTCCGGCCTCGCCCATCTGCGCGCCGCTCTCATCGAAGAAGCTCAGAAAGTTCACGAAGAGCGCCGTGCTGCAGATCGTCGCATCGGAAAGTTCGGCGCAGACCTCCTCGGCAAATCCGGTCGCGTGATGACTCAATGCAACGCCGGCGCCCTCGCCACCGGCGGCATCGGCACCGCCCTCGGCGTGATTCGCGTGGCAGTCGAAGAAGGCTATCAAATTGACGTGCTCGTTCCCGAAACGCGTCCTTACCTGCAAGGCGCCCGCCTCACCGCCTGGGAATTGCAGCAGGATCAAATTCCGCTCACGCTCATCACCGACAACATGGTCGGCCATTTCCTGAAAACCGGCAGCGTGAGCGCCGTCGTAGTCGGCGCCGACCGCATCGCCCGCAATGGCGACACCGCCAATAAAATCGGCACCTACGGCATGGCCGTCCTCGCGCGCGAGAATAACGTCCCCTTTTACGTCGCGGCCCCCATCTCCACCATCGACATGTCGCTCGCCTCCGGCGACCAGATTCCTATCGAAGAGCGTTCATCAGCCGAAGTGACGCATCTCGCCGGCATGCAGCTCGCGCCCAGCGAAGTCAAGGCAGCGCATCCCGCTTTCGACGTCACGCCCGCACGCTACATCACCGCCATAATCACGGAGCAAGGCGTCGCCCGCGCTCCGTTCGACGAACCCCTCCGCAAATTCACCACAGCTCCGTAGCTCGCGGCAAAGTTAGTCCACGAACGAGTTCGCCGCATTCCTAAAATTTCCTCGCTTCCCCCGGAACTTTCGGCGCCACCCCGACGTACCAATTACCGTGACGGGCGCATGCCCGCAAACCCAAATGATCACCGACCAATTGCGACAGGTTCTACGACGGCTCGGCCGCGCCCCGCTCTTCACAGCCATCACTTTAATCACTCTCGCCGCAGGCATCGGCGCGAACACCGTGATCTTCAGCGTCCTCGAAGGCGTTCTGCTGAAGCCGCTGCCATATCCTCATCCCGACGAATTAATCGGCGTGTGGCACACCGCTCCGGGCGTAGGCATCAAGGATCTCGAGATGTCTCCGTCCATTTATTTCATTGACCGCGAGCAGAACACCACGTTTCAGGATATCGGCGCTTATTCGGGTGATTCGATCAGCGTCACCGGCGCCGGCGAACCCGAACAAGTCCGCGGCATCGACGTGACCGATGGAACGTTGCCGCTTCTCGGCGCCAAGCCGGCGTTGGGGCGCCTCTTCACACGCGAAGATGATTCGCCGGGTACGCCCGAAACCGCTCTCCTCTCTTACGGCTATTGGCGCCAGAAATTCGGCGGCGATCCAAACGTCATCGGCCGGTCCATCATGCTCGATGGGAAACCGCGCGAAATTATCGGCGTCCTGCCCCAGAATTTTCATTTTCTTGACGAAGGCGAGCCCGCTATTTTTCTTCCCTTCAAATGGGACCGCAGCAAAACCAAGCTCGGCAATTTCAGTTACCGCGCACTCGCGCGCCTGAAGCCCGGCGTCACCATGGCGCAAGCCAGCGCGGACGTGGCGCGCATGATTCCTATTTCTATCCGTAGCTTCCCAGCGCCGGAAGGCTTCAGCGTTTCGCTTTTTGACAAAGCGCAATTCGGACCGAACCTGCGGCCGCTCAAACAGGACGTAGTCGGCGACATCGGCAATGTGCTCTGGGTGCTGATGGGCTCGATTGCGGTGGTCCTCTTGATCGCATGCGCGAACGTAGCCAACCTGCTGCTTGTGCGCGTCGAGGGACGCCGCCAGGAACTGGCCGTTCGTGCCGCGCTCGGCGCTGGATGGAAACAAATCGCAGCAGACCTGCTGTTTGAAAGTGTGATCCTCGGGCTGCTCGGAAGCGCGCTGGGGTTGGCGGTGGCCTATGCCGCACTCCGCGTTCTCGTCGCGATGGCGCCCACCGGCCTTCCGCGCATTCACGAGATCGGCATCGATTTCCCCGTGCTGCTGTTCACTCTGGCGATCGCGCTGTTTTCGAGTCTTCTCTTTGCCTCAATCCCGATATTCAAATACGCCGGATCTCGCCTGAACACCGGCCTTCGCGAAGGCGGACGCGCGCTGAGCCAGAGCCGCGAGCAGCATCGCGCCCGCAACGTTCTCGTAATCGTGCAGGTGGCGCTCGCTCTCGTGCTTCTGATTTGCTCGGGTTTGATGATTCGCACTTTCCGCGCTCTTATGCACGTCCCGCCCGGCTTCACCGCGCCGGATTCCGTTCAAATTTTCCGGTACTACATTCCGGAAGCCGATGTGCCCGATAGCCAGGCCGAACGTGCTGTCCGCATGGATCAGGAAGTGTTGAACAAGCTCGCCGCGATTCCAGGAGTTTCGCAGGTGAGCTTTTCGAGCTCGATTCCTCTGGATCACAACAGCTCTTTTGACCCTGTCTTCGCGCAGGATCGCGCCTACGCCGAAGGAGAGCTTCCACCTTTGCGGCGCTTCAAGTTCATCTCGCCGGGCTTCTTTTCGACGCTGGGCACTCCGTTCATCGCTGGCCGCGATCTCACCTGGGACGACATCTACCAGCGAATTCCCGTTGCGATCGTCTCCGAAAACCTCGCGCGGGAGTACTGGCATGACGCGGGCAACGCGCTGGGCAAGCGAATTCGCGTTGGCAATAATGACGACTGGCGCGAAATCATCGGCGTCGTTGGCAACACGTACGACATGGGCGTTGACAAAGATCCGACCTCCTCCGTTTATTGGCCCGTGATCATGAATCGTTTTGAAGGGCAGAAGGAAGCGTTGCGCCGCGGCATCGGTTTTGCCATTCGCAGCCCGCGTGCTGGTTCCGAAGCGTTCCTGAAAGAAATCCGGCAGGCCGTGTGGTCGGTTGATTCCAATATTCCTCTCGCGGAAGTGCATACCCTCGGATATCTCTACAAGGAATCGATGGCACGCACTTCCTTCACGCTGGCTATGCTGGGAGTGGCGGGAGGCATGGCGTTGCTGCTCGGAATTGTAGGGATCTATGGAGTAATTGCTTATTCCGTTTCGCAGCGCACACGCGAAATCGGAATCCGCATGGCTCTCGGAGCCCAGCAACAGACACTCACGGCAATGTTTGTGCGTCACGGACTTTGGCTTGCCGGAATCGGCGTCGTCTGCGGGCTCGCGGCATCGTTCGCAGTGATGCGTTTGATGTCGTCGCTACTGTTCCATGTCAGCCCGCTCGATCCGATCACCTACACCGCTGTCACGCTCGGGGTGATCGCCACTGTGTATGTCGCGTGCTATCTACCCTCTCGACGCGCCTCCAGAGTAGATCCGGTCGAGGCCCTCCGCGCGGAATAGGACTTCGTCGCCAAGCGAATTGCTGGCTTGTCATATCTCCCCACGCTAGAATGAAGACGCAGGGGAAAGCCCCGCCTTAGACAAGCCGGAGGCGTAATGAAAGTCCTCTTCGTTCATCCCAGCCCGCTGATGTATTCGGAGATTTACCTGCGTCTCGAGCCGCTGGGGCTTGAGTTGGTCGCGCAATCCGCACGCAAAGCAGGCCACGACGTCCGTCTGCTCGATCTCCAGGTCTTTCGCCATCGCGACTACTTCCGCCTTCTCGAGGACTTCAAACCCGAAGCCATAGGCTTTTCGCTGAACTATCTCGCGAATATTCCCGAAGTGGTGGATCTCGCGAAGGAAACCCAGCGCCGCCTTCCGGAATGTTTCATTTTCGCCGGGGGCCACAGCGCGTCTTTCACCGCGAAAGAAATTCTCGCCCACGCCGACGGCGCCATCAGCTGTGTCGTCCGCGGAGAAGGCGAAGCGATCACCCCGAACGTCCTCGAAGCAGCGGATGACCCCGACAAGCTTCGTACGTTGCCGGGAGTCACGAGCATCTATGGCGATGGCCCTGCGCCCCGCCTGGTCGAAAACCTGAACGCCACGCAACCGGCCCGCGATCTAATCGCCCGGCGCCGCAAATATTTCATCGGCGTGCTGGACCCCTGCGCCTCAATCGAATTTACGCGCGGTTGCCCGTGGGATTGCTCCTTCTGCAGCGCCTGGACGTTTTACGGCCGCAATTACCGCAAACTCAATGCAGAAGTGGCTGCCGAAGATCTCGCCAGTATCCGGGAACACGGAGTGTTCATCGTCGACGACGTTGCCTTTATTCAATCCGACCAAGGTCTGGCCCTTGCCCGCGAAGTCGAAAAGCGCAACATCAAGAAGGAGTATTACCTCGAGACGCGCGGCGATGTCCTCGTACGCAACAAAGAAGTTTTCAAAATGTGGAAACGTCTCGGCCTGAAATATATGTTCCTCGGAATCGAGGCCATCGACGACGAGGGCCTCAAGAGCCACCGCAAGCGCGTCACCGTAAAAAAGAATATCGAAGCCCTCGAATGCGCTCGCGCCTTGAATATCCACGCCGCCGTGAACATAATCGCCGATCCCAATTGGGACGAGCGCCACTTCGAAGCCGTCCGCGAATGGGCGCTTCAGGTTCCCGAAATCGTTCACATCACCGTCAATACTCCATATCCGGGAACGGAAACGTGGGTCACCGAGTCGCGCAACTTCACTTCTCGCGATTACCGACTCTTCGATGTGCAGCACGCCGTGCTCCCCACAAAGCTTCCTCTCGATCGCTTCTACGAGGAACTGGTGCGCACCCAGCAGATTCTCAACCAGAAGCATCTCGGCTTCGCCGCGCTGAAAGACACTTTCTTCATGGCCCTCGGCTTCCTCGCCCAGGGGCAAACGAATTTCGTCAAAATGCTCTGGAAGTTTTCCAGCGTCTACAACGCCAAGCGCCAAATGCAAGATCATCAGCGCGAAATTCGCTATCCCATACGGCTTCCTGAAGCTGCACCACCCAAGCGCGTGGATCAAACACTTCTCTACATCCACACGCCCGAAACAGCTCACGCCTCACACGAGCTCTAGGAGCCGCTGCAAGGCGTAATAATTCCCTAGGGCTAGTACCTTGCGGGGCGGCTATTTCGCGCTACCAAAAGAGACATAAGCCTTTCTTCCTCAGCCATTTCCAGATACCAAGCCTACCTTGGCAAGATGAATGCTTCCCCTTATCCTAGATCCCCCGTGCTGGGTTGAAAATCGTGCAGGCTTGAAAATTGGGATGCTCCAGGAGGCGACATATGAGCGGCACTCGAAGTTCAAACTTGCCTGAAACGATTGTCAGATTTTCAGACTCGGTCCACGAGCCAGCCGTATACGAAGATCAGATCAAAGCCCGGCTGCAGACAATTACGAGTTTCGTCGAAGGCCTCAACACTTCCACCGTTGATCTGTTGCTGGCTGAAAAGCCCTTCTCGCGCGAACTATTGCAGGAGCTGGTCGTCAAGGAAGCAGCGCTCCGCTGGATCGTTCGAGTCGCGATCCTCTCAAACGAAAATGTGCGCGCTCGACTATGGGCCGACATCGACAAAGCGCTGGATAACTTGGATCTGATCGTTGATCTGGTCGGACGCGCAAACATCGAGTGGCCCGTCAACGATGTTCTCCAATTCAGCGACCAGCTGGCTTACATTACCTAGCCTCTTCGACCCGGTTGCCCGTTCGATCACAAGCCCTTTTTGCGGAAAGCATCCCAACCATCCAATCCGGCACGTGCCACCCTCTAAGAAATAGCAGGAATCAGCAAGTTTTTTCTGAGCGAAGTGGAAGTAAGCGGCTGGCAACTATGGCGAAAACAATCATCGCTGCCTTGACGAAGGCGTTGGGCCTGGTCGCTCTTGCCGTCTGCCTCGTCACTTCTCGGGCCTACGGCGATGTGGGGGTGATTCTCAACGAAACGCTCAACGAGAGCGTTGCGCGCGTCACTGGCTCGGGGCATACCGCCGTCTACTTCTCGCGCATCTGTCCCGACACTCCCGTCAAGCTTCGTCTCTGCCGTCCGGGCGAAAATGGCTCGGTGATGAGCAACTACATCAACTTGGGTGAGGACGAGCGCTACGAATGGAACATCGCGCCATTCAACCTCTACGTCTACGGCGTCGAAGATCCAGTGGATCGGCCCATGTTCGGCACCGAGAAAATCAAAGCCGTGCTCGAAGAACGTTACCGCGAGCAATCGCTGGCAGCCTACTGCACCGTGAAGGACTGCCTGAAGGGCGACAAAGCCGAGTGGCGCGAAATGGTAGGCGCCAACATGATCCGCAGCATGTACATCTTCATAGTCGAGACCACGGTGCAGCAGGACGAAGACCTGATCGCGAAATTCAACGCGTTGCCAAATGAGAACCACTTCAACGGTATGACGCGCAATTGCGCCGACTTTACAAAAAATGTAATCGACACCTATTTTCCTCATTCCGCGCATCGCGATGTGATCAACGATTTCGGAATGACCAGTCCGAAAGCCATCGCGCGCACCTTTTCGCACTACGCGCAAAACCATCCGGATTCGAATTTCCGCGTGCTGCACTTTTCGCAGCTGCCCGGCACGATCAAGCGCAGCACCGAGCCGCGCAGCGGGACAGAACAGCTGTTTCGCTCGAAAAAGCTCCTGATTCCAATGGTAATTTTTGCCGACCACGAATTGCCCGTTGTGGCCGCCGCTTACTTAATCACCGGGCGGTTTAATCCCCAGCGTGAATTCGAACAGCACGCCACACTCGAACCGGCTCAGCTCAACGATTCCACCAGGCTGCAGAAAACCGATCATGCCGCGAACCGTTCCGGCGCGCTCGATCCAGTCGAGGTTCAGGAGCGCGAAGAAGTTCTGGGCGCCCCCGGTGAGTGGGAAAAATATCGAAAAGCTTTTGACACGATGGTAAATCAAGCCGTTCAAAACGAAATGATTCCCGATCGCGGCTACGTCGAGCGTATTTTCAAGCGCCTCGACAGTTCCGGGCATCCCACCGCCGACGCTGACGGCGGCCTCTGGCTCGAAATCTCTAACGCGAATGGCCCCACAAAGGTTGGGCTGAGCCGCAATAATATTTTCGCGCCAGGCTCCGATCCGCACCTCGCTTTCGAGCTGCTGCTCGCGCGCGTCGACGCGGCGCTGAAAAGCCCCAAGCACAGCCGCGAGACGATGCTGGAGTTCAAAGAAGATTGGGCGCTTCTCGAGTACGCCCGCATGCGCATTGCCTCCAGCGCGCCGTTGGCGGATTCGTCGTCATTGCACGGCACGGTAGCCGCAGCGGCGTCGACCGGCAAGAAATAATCCCGGCGTGAAATTTCAGTCCAGCCCGCTCAGCCTTGTTTTTCTTGTCGCCCTGATGCTGCTATGATGTGCATGGAATCGATGCACTCGATGCGAGTTGTCGTATCGGCATTTTTCGGCCTGCTTTTCCTTTCATTCGCCCTCGCGCACTCTCCTCGAATCGTATCTGCCGGCCACCCGCCCGCGCACAATTTATCTCCGCCGATTGTCATTGGCTTCGTCGGCGGTTTCATCAGCCACACCAATGCCGTCCACGGCGGCGTCCAGCTCGCTGAGCGCCTCCGCAAGGAATATCCGACTCAAATTCACGTGGAAGTTTTCGAAAACCATCGCGGGGAAAAGGCCCACCAGGAAATTTTGCGCCTCCTCGACGCCAACCACGACGGCAAACTCTCGCCCGAAGAAAAACAAAGCGCCCGCATCATTATTTACGGCCACAGCTGGGGCGGTTCCGAAACGGTCGCTCTAGCCCGCGAGTTGCAATCAGACGGCATCCCGGTGCTTCTGACCATTCAAGTCGACAGCGTCTCCAAAATCGGCGAAGACGATTCCCTCATCCCCGCCAACGTCGAACAAGCCGCCAATTTTTACCAAACGAATGGCTACCTCCATGGCCGCCCCGAAATTCGCGCCGCCGATCCAGCCCGCACCAAAATCCTCGGCAATATCCGCTTCGACTATTCCTCGAATCCCGTCCAGTGCAACGGCTACTCCTGGCTCGCCCGCGCCTTTGAAAAGCCGCACATCGAAATCGAATGCGATCCCAACGTCATCAATCGTGTCGAATCCCTGATTCGCTCGAATCTTCCCACCGCCGCCCCATCACCAAGCGCGTCAAGCGCAGCCGCGCAATAATCGCGCGCGCCATTTGTCGTCCGCCATCCGCACAGTCTGCCTCAAAAAGCCACGCGCAAGATTTGTTGAAGAAACCCCACGTCGCGCCAAAGCTTTCCGATACAATCGCCGCCGGCCGCGCAACGCAATCGCCGGCGCCATTTCAAGTCACGCTGCGTCGCGTCGAGGAGAATCGCTTGAGCTTTTCCCAGCGCCTGAAAGAGATCCGCGAAGGCTTCGAACCCGCCTTCTGGGTCGCCAACTTCACGGAAATCTTCGAGCGCATCGCTTACTACGGCACCACCGCAGTCCTCGCGATTTACCTCAACGAACAGCTCCACTTCTCGAGCGAACTCACCGGCTGGCTCGTCGGCACCTTCGGCCTCGTCGTCTGGTTCCTGCCTATTCTCGGCGGCACTCTTGCCGACCGCTTCGGCTTCCGCCGCGCCCTCATGGCCGCCTACCTAATTATGGCCGTCGGATATTTCCTGCTCGGTTCGCTTGCCGCCCCGTGGATGCAGCCCTTGCGACACGCGCTCACCGACAAATGGCTCGTGTTCATCATCCTGATGATTCCCGCGCTGGGTCCGGGCGTCGTGAAGCCATGCGTCGCAGGAACCACCGCGCGCGCGTCCAACGAAAACGTCCGCTCGATCGGCTATTCGATTTACTACACGCTCGTCAATATCGGCGGCGCGATCGGCCCGTTCATGGCTTTTGTTGTGCGCAAACAGATGGGCTGGGGCGTAGAAAATGTCTTTCGAGTGGGATCGCTCAGCGTGTTCCTGATGTTCTGGGTCACGCTCTTCTTCTATCGCGAGCCACGGCGCTCCGGCGAAGAAAAGGTTTCAAGCATACTCACGGCAATCAAGAATATGTTCGTCGTCCTCGGCAATCTGCGCTTCGTAATGTTCCTGGTTATCTTTTCCGGCTTCTTCGTGATTTTCTGGCAGCAATATATTTCCATGCCGCTCTTCATCCGCAAATTCGTCAACCCTAACGCCGACGTCGACCTGCTCCTCACCGTCGACGCCATCGTCGTAATCTGCTTTCAAATCGCGATCACCTTTATCACCCGCAAGTTGCCCGCATTCACCGCGATGACTCTCGGCTTCCTCATCACCAGCATCGGCTGGATGCTTCCCGCGCTCCATCCCACGGTACCAGTGTTCGTCGTCGCGTTAATTTTCGTCGCGCTCGGTGAAATCACGCAGGTCTCGCGTTACTACGAATACATCTCGCGCCTCGCCCCTCCCGGCCAGCAGGGCCTCTACATGGGCTACGCGTTTCTGCCAATCGCCATTGGCTATTTCATCGCCGGCCCTCTCGGCGGATACCTCGTCCAGCATTTCGGCGCGACGTCAACCCCCCAGCGCATGTGGTGGGTAATCTTCGGCGTCGGCATTCTTTCCACTCTGCTCATGATCCTCTACGACCGCATCGTGAAACCCTCGACTGCAGCCGCAGCGTGATTCGCTTTTCAGTAGCGTAGGCTTTAGCCTGCGCCACCGTACCACCACACCTCGCTCGCTATCCACGGCGCAGAGCGCGACATCGTTCTTTCGGTTCAAACTTGGAATGAAGGAACGCTTACACTTGGGCGAAGCCGCCATCCACGAACAGCTCTGCGCCTGTTATGTAACTACTGTCATCAGAAGCGAGGAACAATACGGCCTTCGCCACCTCATCGGCGGTGCCGAACCTTTCATGCGGGACGGTTTTCGAAATGGCAGGAATGCGTTGCTCGGCGGCTTCGTTCACGTGCCAGGCGGGCGTGTCGGTAAATCCCGGGCTCACAGCGTTCACGCGGATGCGCCGCTGTTTCAAGTCGCTCGTCCACGTGCGCGCGAGCGAACGCACCGCCGCTTTCGCGGCGCTGTACATGCTCCAATCCGCAAAGCCTTTCGTGGCCACGATCGACGCATTCAAAATAATCGCGCCGCCATCGGGCACGAGCGGAAGCGCCTTCTGCACAGTGAAGATCACGCCTTTCACGTTCGCGTTGAAGATCAAGTCGTAATGCTCCTCGGTAATCTTCTCGAGCGGTGCGAACCTGGCAAACCCCGCATTCGCGAACACGATGTCGAGCTTGCCCTTCTCGCGCTTGATCTGCGCGACGAGGCGATCGAGGTCGGCGAGATTCGTGACGTCACCTTGCACGCCAGTCGCGTTCTTGCCGAGTTCCTTCACCGCCGCGGTCAGCTCCGCCTCGCGTCGCCCGGTGATGTAAACGTGCGCGCCTTCCTCAACGAAGCGCTTCGCAGTAGCAAGTCCGATCCCACTATTGCCACCCGTGACCAGTGCAACTTTTCCGTCGAGCTTCCCCATGATTTCTCCTCGGCGTTACTCTGCTAATCGCCCCGATTCGATGCGCCGCGGTCCGTTGGTCGCACTTCATCTTGGCCAGCACGAAGATTTACACTTGCGCGAAGCCGCCATCCACGAATAGTTCTGCGCCGGTTACGTAGCTGCTGTCATCGGAGGCCAAGAATACGACAGCCTTTGCGATTTCATCGGGGGTGCCGAGTCTGCCGAGCGGGACGCCGCCCGAAATTGCCTTCCGCCGTTCCTCGCCCACGCCGCTCGAGGCCAATAAGTTGCTCAGGCCGGGCGTGTCGATCGGGCCCGGGCTTACTGCGTTCACGCGGATGTGGCGATCCTTCAGGTCCGTCGTCCACGTGCGCGCAAACGACCGCAGCGCAGCTTTCGTCGCGCTATAAACGCTGTTCGCCGGAAGCCCTTTGCTCCCCACGATGGACGCATTCAGGATGATCGCAGCGCCATCCGGCATCAGCGGAAGCGCCTTCTGCACCGTGAACAGCAGCCCCTTCACATTGGTGTCAAAGATCGAATCGAAGTGCTCTTCGGTAATCTCGCCGAGCGCGGCGTACGTGGCTATTCCGGCATTCGCGAACACAATATCGAGCTTGCCCTTCTCGCGCTTGATCTGCGCGAAGAGCCGGTCGAGATCAGCGAGCTTCGCCACGTCACCCTGCACGCCGGTAACGTTCTTTCCGATTTCTTTCACCGCCGCGGCCAGCTCCGCCTCGCGTCGCCCGGTGATGTAAACATGCGCGCCTTCGTTCGCAAATCGTTTCGCGGTAGCAAGTCCGATGCCGCTATTTCCGCCCGTCACCAGTGCAACTTTTCCATCAAGTTTTCCCATTGGCGCCTCCTTCGTTTTTGCTTCCTCCAATTCGATGTGCTGCGAGACCGTTCGGTCGCAAGTTCTTCCGATTACTCCTCCGTGCTTTTTTTTGACTCCACCTCACGCCTGTCATCCCGAGCGCAGTCGAGGGATCTGCAGTGTGGCTTTCGCGGGGCTCGCACCGAACGAATGGCTACTCAGCCATCACCGCGCCTCGCGAACCTTTGCGCCAACGGTAGATGAACCATCCGGCGACACAAACCAGCGCGATCAGATTGAGCAGGAACGATAAGCCCATAGCTGCCAACAGGACGCCCATCGCGTCGCGGTCGCCCACGAAGCGGTAGCGTATCAATCGCACTCCGTCTTTCGAAGCTTCATAGCGGGTCCCATGCGTGTCGTCCGTGCGGTCCATGTCTTCGATTGAAATTTGCTGCGCGCCGCCGGGGACCTGCTTCACGTCGAGGCTGAGCGACGCAAGTTTTAGCCTCAACTGGTCCTCAACTTCCTTCTGCCGAAGCGAGCCCTGTTGTGGGCCCTGTTGGCCCATGTTCTGTTGGCCCGTGTTCGGCAGACCCGTGTTCTGTTGACCTGTGCTGTGCTGGTACGCGCTCTGTTCACTCCGCGGGATAAGAAACGTGGACCCGGGATGGCTGGCGGCGAAATCTTTTGCCATCGAAAACGGAACCAGCTCCGCCGAAAAACCTGGCGGCGTATCAACCGGCAAAATCACAATCGCTTCCGCCCCCGCCCCGTCTCCCATCCACGCCGGGCGCCACGCCTCGTCCCACTGCGCAAGAAGAAAGGTGCTCGCCCAAAAGACGACGAAGAAGCCGACGGGAAAAAGTA
>DATNKB010000330.1:0-2911 GCA_035603595.1 Candidatus Dormiibacterota bacterium | reverse complement strand
ATTCTCGGCGGTGTCGGCACCCTAATCGTGACTGCGCTCTGGGCCTATGCATTCCCTGATTTGCGGCGGGCAGATCGGCTCACCAGCTCGGAAACCTAGTCCACGATACCAATTCAATGGTCGGTAGCGGCAGGCCAATTGTTGCGATTAGCCCCGGATTTCTAATCGTTACACCGCGATTAGAAATCCGCGCATGTTCTTTAAATACAGCCACTTGCAAATTTCTAATCGTTACAAAATGGCATTTTCGTTATGCAGTTGGCTTATCGGGAACAGGTTGCGTGGCGTAGAAATCCTCGCGAAATCGTCCGCCATAAGAATCGAGCAGTTCGACGATACGCTCTGGTTTCGGCGCGCTCAGGACAAACCCCGCGTGATGATGCTTGGGCACGCGATACACGATCTCCGGATCGTTGTAAGCCGAAGTATCCGGCGTTTCCTGCCGCGCCAGCGAGATAATCACCCCGGCATAACCGTTGCGTTTCTTCGGCAGCTGATACGGTTTTTTCCCCGATCCAATTTCCAGGCGAGCCCATTCTCGCCACAGATTTATTCCCGTGGCAGCTTCAATCTCGTTCGAGATGTACGCTCCGCCGACGCGCGCGGCCACTTCGATAAAATAAAGTTCGCCGTCCTCGTGCGCTCGCAGGAATTCCGCGTGGGTCACTCCGCGAGCCAGCCCCAACGCTGTGATTACTTCGCGGTTGATTTTCAGCAGCGACTTCGTCAGCGTGGAAGTGCGCGGCAACGTGCGGCTCATGAATACTCCGCCGCCGTGAGACACATCAAGCGGCGGACTCCCGTACGCGTGCGCCTCGGCGAATACTACCTTTCGTTCCGAGACGATGCTGTCCACGTGAAATACATCTCCGGGCACGAATTGCTCGAGCAGATAGAACGATTGTTGATCGCCCAGCTGGTCGAGCCATGGCCAGAGTTCGCCCTCCTGGTTGATTTTCTTCATGCCGATTCCCGAGGCTTGCGAGCGCGGTTTCAGAAGCCATGGCGGTTTGACGCGAGCCATGAAATCTCGCAGGTCGTCATAGTTCAGCACATGCACAAATTCGGGCACGGAGATGCCTTCTTCCCTCGCGCGGCCGCGCATGGCCAGCTTGTCGCGGAAATAGCGCATCGTCGTCAGGCCCATCCCCGGAATGCGGAGGTGCTCTCGCAGCGCTGCCACGTTTTCCATGTCAAATTCATCGAGCGCAACGATTCGGTCAATCGGGCGCGAGCGCGCCATGTAGCTCACCGCATTGATCAGACCTTGCAGGGGCAGCTCTTCCGGAATATAAAACGCTTCGGTGATTGCCTCGCGCGGCCAGTCGGCGTCGCGAAGCTTCTCCACCGTCAGGAGAAACACATCCCACCCTTCGCGCTTGCACGTGCGCATGAACTCCTGCCCCTTTTCATAGGAACTGACGCAGAGAATTGTCGGCGCGCGTTCTTTTGACATGTGATTCCTCAAAACTCTCGCAACGAGTCGCAGCCATGCAACCGCCGCGAAAAGCGGATTATATGCCGGGCTATCGGGCAGGGAAGAGAAATCGCAGAAATGGATCCACTCGCAAGGCCCAGGCCGCTTCGTCGTGCTTGCCGCCTTGAATTTCGCCATAACGCAGGTCGTGGCCTTCCTGCCAGCCGCGACGGACCAGCGCGTCGCGAAGCCTTCGCATATCGTCGATTTCGTGCGCGCTTTCCTGCGTTCCGGCGTCGAGCCAGATGCGCGGCCTTGGGTCGACACGCGCACGCGCAACGTAATTCACAATCCATCGCTGATTCCACCAAACTGACGGCGACAGTGCGGCGATCCTGCCGAATATCTGGCGGTATTTCAGGCCTAGATAGATGGTCAGCAGACCGCCGAGCGAAGAACCGGCAATTCCGGTGTTCGCTGCGCCAGAAAGGATTCGAAACTGCGATTCAACGAACGGCTTGATCTCGCGCGTCAGCATGAGCCCGTAACGGTCTGCCCCACCCCCGCCCAGCTTGCGGTCTTTTGACGGCGAATATTCGCGTAGGCGTCGCTTGCCGGTGTTATAGATCCCCACGATTACAGGCGGCTGAATCGCACCTTCTGCAATCAGCCGATCCGCCGTTTCGCCCACGCGCCAATAGACGCCATGAATAAAAGACGTGGCGGGATCGAAGAGATTCTGCCCGTCCTGCATGTAGAGCACAGGAAAGAGCAAATCCGCCCTCCGCTCGTAAATGCCCGGCACATAGACGATGACAGTGCGCTCGCCGGGAAGGTAACGCGATTGGTAGTTTTCGAATTTTCGCAGCTGACCGGGACCGGCCGCAGCGGCTTCACTTGCCTGCATCAAAGGGGACAATCGAAGGTGGCTCCAAGGTTGCGCACGTCTATCAATAGGATATCAGACGCTAAATTCTCCGCGCATTGTTTCCTCTTCCCGCCGTGCGCAAAGGCCGTATAATACCGCCCGCCTTTTGAACGGCTCGGCGAATCCAACAGAAAATTCGCGCGCAGGAGCAAAATGAAAAGGGAATATCATCGCTGGTATTCGCAACGCCTCGGTCTCGAAATGGGGATCGTAGTCTATGGTCACTGGGGACCGCCTCTGCTCGGATTTCCTACCAGCGCGGGCGACGAGTTGGAGCTCGAAGGACAAGGGTTGATCGGAGCGCTCGCGCCGTTGATTGATGCGGGCCGCGTGAAATTCTTCAGCATCAACTCCGTGAACTGGGCTGGCTTTTACGACAAAGGCGCGCACCCCTTTCATCGCAGCTACGTCGAAGCGCAATTCGACTCGTATATTCGAGAGGAAGTGGTTCCGTTTGTCCGCGACAATTGCCAGTCTGGGGACATTGCTATCTCGACCATGGGTGCCTCGTTCGGCGCCTATCATGCGGCGAACACTCTCTTCAAACATCCCGACGTGGTGCGCCG
>DATNKB010000329.1:0-2934 GCA_035603595.1 Candidatus Dormiibacterota bacterium | reverse complement strand
ATCGGACAGATCCTGAACTCTGCTGAGCCTGGAGAGAACTACGTGGCAGCATCAGTCGCACTGTTGAAATCCGGCAAGGTTGTTTCGGTGGCCAACACGAATCGGTTTGGCGAGTTCCAACTCGAATGCGGATTGGCATCGCGGTTGGAACTTCGAATCAAGCTATCGACCGGGAAAGAGACGTCAATCTCGCTTGTTGACCCTGTGCCGAGTGCCGACAAGGACAGCACGAATGTTGCTGATTCTAATATGGTTAAGGACATCCTAGGGACTCTAAAACGTACTAGGAAGCCGGTTTAATGCAAAAACCAGCGGGAATAGCCACTTGTACCATTGAGCGTTTCGTCCGATTTGGGAAGACTAGAACCTCTCATAGTCGGTACGTAACCGCTGGCCCGATCGCAACGCAAAAGGAGTAATGGCTACCATGAGGCGTCGAATCTGGATTCTCCTATTTCTTTCCGTTGCGCTGTGGGGACAACCCGCAGCCGCGCAAGGACTTGGCGGGTTTCTCTCGAATCTCGGCCAGGCGCTCTCGACCCTCACTGGTAATCCGTCTCAAGGCGTCATTGTCCGTACTACGCTCGGCGCTGCTGGCCTGCAGAGCGCCTGCCAGCAGAAGGGCTGCACAGTAGTCAGCAACCTGGATGGCGGTCAGAACCAAGTGTTCCTGGTTCGGCCGACTTATAAAGGCCTCTTGCCCAACCTCTTGGCTGCTGTTTTGCGCCTCGTTACCGGAATTCTGGATGCCGAACCCGATCAGACCCTGCAAATCCCCACGAGCCCCACGAATCAGGCCCTGGCGACCACTCCTCCCGCGGGTCTGTGGGATACGACCCCGGTAAACTACTACGGCACCTCAGCGGCGGACGGCTACGTGAACCAGCCGGCGGCTCAAATCATTCGCCTCTCCAAAGCGCAGAACGCATTCAATGTGAGCGGTGCCGGAATCGTGGCTGACATCGACACCGGTGTGGACCCCAATCATCCGGTGCTCAAAAGCGTATTGCTGAAGGGCTACGACTTCACACGCAATCAGGTCGGCGGCTCGGAAATGAATGACATCTCCTTGTCGGCGCCCCCGCCATGCAATACGTGTGCGGCCGCGTACGTCAACCAGCACACAGCGGCGATGGTTGACCAGCACACCGCCGCCATGGTCGATGGCAATGGCTATGCCGCATTTGGTCACGGAACCATGGTGGCCGGCGTAATTCATCTCGCTGCTCCCACCGCACAAATTTTGCCGCTCAAAGCTTTTCATCCAGATGGCACTGGCAATCTCTCCGACATTCTCTCTGCCATCTATTTTGCGGTGCAGAACAACGCCAGCGTCATCAATATGAGTTTTGATTTGTCGGCGAGTTCCACTGAACTCAACAATGCGATCAACTACGCCGCTGGGAAAAACGTCATCCTCGTGGCTTCCTCGGGTAACGACGGGCAGCAGGAAATCGTGTACCCGGCCGCGATGCGTGGAGTGATGGGCGTCGCTTCTACAAATAATCAAGACCAGCGCTCGAGCTTCTCGAATTACGGCAACCAAGTCGTATGGGTGGCCGCGCCGGGCGAAGGCGTCATCACCACATATCCGTTCGGAACCTATGCAGCCGGCTGGGGCACTTCGTTCAGTTCACCCTTCGTCGCGGGAACTGCATCCCTGATTTTGGACATGCAGCCGAAAGACAATCCAACTGTTGCAGCGTGGGCACTCGCACGCGCGAAATGGGTTGGACCCAATATGGGTAACGGACGGTTGGATGTGTTCGGTGCTCTTAGCTTTCAGAACCCAGTCCAGGGGCTGCTCCAGTAAGCGCGATTCACCTCAAAATGCCCTTAGCCACCGCATCTTCGCAGCGCCGGCCCTTGCAGCCGCTCGGGGAACAGAGTCCTCTTGCGGCATTGGCCTCTGGCCCTCAGCTTCTGAAAATCAAATCGATCGAAGAGCAACTCGCCGCGCTGAACTCCGCGGTGATCTGTGCCTTCAATCAGCTTCTGGATCTGAAGGACCTGAACACCGGAGTTCACAGCACGCGGCTCGCTGAATGGGCCCTGCACGTTGCAGGAGAGCTTGGTCTCGACGCAGGCGCGCAGAAAGACATAGAAATCGCTGCTCTTCTACATGACATCGGGAAGGTTGGCATTCCTGACGCAATACTCAACAAGCCCGCGCGCTTGACGGCGGAAGAATACGCGCTCATGAAGAAGCATCCCGAATATGGTTGGGCTGTTCTCCGCCAAATCCCGGGGATGGAACGCGCCAGCTTGATCATTCTTCACCATCATGAAAGTTTCGATGGCTCGGGATATCCGGGAAACTTAAAAGGTGAAGAGATTCCAATGGGCTCACGTATCGTCTCGGTGATCGACGCCTTTGATGCGATGGTTTCCTCGCGCCCCTATCGGGCAGGAATGCCTTTCGAAGAAGCTGAGCGCAGGCTTTTGAAAGCAACCGGGACCCAATTCGATCCTCTCGTTATCAGTAGCTTCCTTCCTCATGCCAGATCGGAAATGCCGGCGGTGTTTGCCGCCGCCGGGACAACGATCTCCGCGAGCCTCTAAGACATCCCTGTGAACTGGAACGATTTTCGAATTGTTAAGATCGAGACCGCGTGGAAGAGCCGGTTAGTCGGCCGAGGGGGCTGAGATTGCGGAGAGTTTAGCGAGTTCGTCGTACGTGAAAACGAGCTGTGAGCCATTTGATTCGGATTGAATTTGCCCCAGACCGGCTCGGCGGGAGAACCAGCGGAGATCTGAGAGCGAAAGGCCGAGCAAGATCGCCGCGCCACGCTCGTTGATGTGGCTGTTTTTATCGTCAAGCACAGACGACTCCGGTTCGAAGCACACTTGTTGGGTTCCAAGTATTGGCGCGGGCTACCCGAGCAAATTTTTTGAAGGGGCCGGGAATCTGTTTCGTGGCCCGGGTAGTCCGCA
>DATNKB010000328.1:0-8413 GCA_035603595.1 Candidatus Dormiibacterota bacterium | reverse complement strand
AGTTTCACCCACTGCGCGCTTTTTTCGGTGTGGCACGCGAGGCACGCGTTGGGGCTTTCGGACTGCCCAAAGCGCTGCGTCATATCTGGATTTGGAATGTCGTCGATCTGATGCGTGCGCGCGCGGAACAGCAATGCATCCATGATCCGCGGCATATGGCAAGAAACACACCGGCTCGCCTCAGAGTCGCTCGCATGACGCGAATGTGCAGCGCCCTTCGCCTTATCCTGGAACTTCGTATGGCATCCGGTGCACATCTGATCTGGATCGTCGCTAAACTTCAAGGCAGTTCGATTGGTGGCTTCGTCGTGCGTGTGAGGATTGTGGCACGTGCCGCAACTCACGGACGCCTCTTGAAAACATTTTGAACGCTCGAGGGCCTCGACGATGAATGTGGTTTGGCGAAACCGTCCGTCTTTGTAAAAACCTTGGCGTGAAAATTCGCCGAAGGGAATCATCGGATTGCGGACAAAAAATGTGCCGGTGGTGGAATAATTCAGCTCGCCATGTGGACCGGGCGTGCGAATCGCGGATTGCATGTGACATTGCGCGCAGACCGTCACAAAATCGCGATTGTCGAGTTTTTTAAATTCAATCGGTGGATCAAGCGGCCCTTTCTTGTACTCTTCGCCCGTGTTCATTGAGGCCACATGCTGGGCGGAGGGGCCGTGGCACATTTCGCAATTGATACCCGTCTCGCGAAACTCCAGGTTGTCGGGCTCGAAGCCGCCGCCCTTCACGTTGCGTAATTGGCTCGTGTGGCACACGGCGCAGACGGCCTGGTAGCTCGTCGTCGCGCCGAGTTTTTCCCAGGAATGCAGGTCAGCTCGCGGGCTTCCTGTTGAGTCAATCACTTTCCAGTAGTTCAGCCACTGCTTTTCGAGGGCGCTGTATTGAATCGGGAAGACGTGAATCTGGCCATTCGCTAGTCTCGTCGCGTACGCCTGCTGCCATTTCGAGCCAATCGTGTAATCGACGGGATAAGTGTGCCACTGGCCGTCAGATTCGAAGATGATGAAGTAGTGTTTGCCATCCCGGAGTTCCATGCGGGCGAATGGAGTGCGATTTTGCCCCCGAATTATCTGCAGTTTTCCATCGTCATACTTCGGATCGTCGCCAGCGAAGAACTGATTATTCGCGGTGAAATCGCCGATTACGTTCTGAGGCGCGTAGACGCGAAACATTTTTGACATGCCGGATTGAGACCAGTTGCGGTAAACGCCGCTATGGCACCCACGGCAGGAATCCGACCCCGCATAAGCCGGCGTATTCTTCGACTCTACGATCGGCTTTCCTTGCACCTGCTGATCCGATTCTTTCGGTTTGGACTCCGCGGCGCGTGCCACAAACGAATTGAAGTCGCCGCGAGTCTTGGGATCAAGTGTTTTGTAAATTGTCTGCATTTGCTCGAGCGCTTTCGGCGCGAGTTCGTCTTTTCGGATGTAGACCGCGGCGAAATTTTGGGCTGCCGAATGGAAGTCACCGGATGAAAGCCGTACCAGCCCGAGAACATAAACGATTTGTGAGTCGGCGGCGTTGAGCGAACGCGCCTGCTCGAGCGCTGCTTCCGATTCCTTCAGCAGCGCACGTCGTTTTTCGCCGGCCGGCCCGGCGACCGCTTGCTGCAACAGGGCCCGTCCCAGAGCGAACTTCGCCGTGGCGCGCATACGGCGTTTCAGCTCCGGCCATTGGCTTTCCGAAATTGCTCCGGGGCGGCCGAAGCGATCGAAGTAGTACAAAGCAGCTCGGGCATTCGTAATCGCTTCGTCGTTCAGGTGTTGGCGTGCTTGAACATCCGCCACAGCCACCAGCAGCTGTGGATTTTCCGGTAGGTAATTGAGCGAGTGTTGCGCGTAGGCCAGACCGTCGGCATAGTCGCCCTCGTCAAAACTGCTGTCGGCCGCAACCTCATACGCCTGCGCAAGGAATGCGGATTGAGGATAATTTTGAAGAAACCTTTTCGCAGCCTGCAGCATGGCCCCGGCGGCTTGAGGTTTGTATAAGTCAAGGAATGCGCCTCGCTCTGCGGGATCTTTTATCTGGTCTGCGACGGTGGAGGGACTGCGATTCGTCGTGGTAACGAGCGTGTCAATGTCCTGGGCCGCGACCGGAACTGCCGCGCTCAACAATGCCCCGAAGAAGGCCGGCAGAAATCCTCTGCGCATTGCTTGCATCCTGAGCCCAAGAGCGGAGACTGGCAAGTCGATTTCGCTATGTGGCGAAACTGGTTGTCGAAATCTCCATTTACATCTTTTTCGTCGTGCACTTCTCGATGAAGTCCCAGTCCCAGTCGACGCCGATTCCGGGTGATTCGGGCGGATGGGCGCAGCCTTCCGCGTCAACTTGAATCGGGGTCTTCATGCCGAAATCCATGTATGAGAGAGGATAAAGTACCTCAAAGAATTCACAATTCGCGATCGCGGCGCAGCAGTGCAGGTTGACAATCTCGAGCGGATGATAAATCGTGGTGTGCAATTCACAGTGCACCCCGAACGACTCGGCGAGATGAGCCGTTTTCATCACCGGCGTCACGCCACCTTTCCAGGAAACGTCCGTGCGCACGATATCGACGACGCGACTTGCGATGCATTCCGCCGTCGAGTAGTGCGAACCCGCCAGAACTTCCGTTCCGCAGACAGGAATGTCGAGCTTGTCGCTCAATTTGCGAAGTCCCGTGAAGTCCACGTCGAAAAGCGGCTCTTCGAACCAGTGATAGTTCAATTTTTCGAGTTCGCGCCCCACGCGCAAAGCTTCCTCGTGTGAGTACGCTGCGACGGGATCGGCCATAAGCTTGAATTCCGAGCCAACCGCCTCCCGACATGCGCGGTACGCGGCCAAGTCAAACGCGAGCTTACCCGGCGGGTGGAGCTTGTATGCATGCCATCCGCGCGATTTCACC
The DNA here is from genome assembly GCA_035603595.1 of Candidatus Dormiibacterota bacterium. Lineage (GTDB taxonomy): Bacteria > Acidobacteriota > Terriglobia > Acidiferrales > UBA7541 > Palsa-295. The sequence continues at coordinate 5,514 of DATNKB010000328.1, read as the reverse complement.
TCGACCGCCTGCTTCGCATAATCTTCGGGCGAGGAAAGCACAAAAGAGCTGGCATAGATCGGAACCTTGTCACGATACGCCCCTAGCATCTTGTAGAGCGGCATGCCTGCTTTTTTCGCGGCGATATCGTAGAGGCAAATATCGAAAGGGCCGTAGGAATAGATTGGCACGTGATTCCACCAGCGATCGTAGGTCCGAAAATCCTGCCAGTGCTTTTCGCGGAGCAGTGGGTCCTTGCCGAGAAAGAACGGCTTCAAGGCGGAAGCCGCAACCGCCCCCGCCATCTCTGCGCCGCGACCTGCGAATCCGAACGAGTGCCCATCGATTCCTTCGTCTGTCTTCATCGTGATTACGAGGAAATCGAAAGTTGACTTGCCGCCCGACCGCATTTCGGAATCCGACATTGCCGGCCGGGTATTCTGACAAACGCGGATTTCAATCGAAGTTATGCGCACTAGCGCTCCCGTCGTCGCGTGGGGCGGTGAGTTTTTTATCAAGGCTTACGCCGAACGCGCCGCAAATCTAGCGAAAGGGACGGGCATCGTCAATCAAATCAGAATTTCAGCTCATGAAATGGCTTCGCGAGCGCCCCTTTTGCCTTGACGTTGGCACACGCATGCCTCATTTTGTGCGCGCTTCCGCATCATCGCGTCGATCTCTCGGCAGGTGAACTGATGACCGAACAGGTGGTGGTTGGTTTTGCCCTCGTAGTACTGGCTGGCCTCTTGAACGGCAGCTTCGCCGCTCCGATGAAGAGAATGCAGAAGTGGCGATGGGAAAACAGCTGGCTCATCTTCGCAGTGACGGGCCTTATTATTTTTCCGTGGATCATCACACTCGCCACAGTTCCCGGGGTCGGCTCCGTCTACTCTGGGGCATCGGAAGCGACGCTATGGAAAGTCGTGCTGTTCGGTATCGCGTGGGGAGTTGGCTCGACGCTTTTCGGCCTTGGAATCACCCGCGTCGGTATGGCCCTTGGGTTTGCCATCATCCTTGGAATTACCGCATCTTTTGGATCGGTCTTCCCTCTTGCGGTGCTGCATCCCGAGGAACTGCATTCGAAGCGCGGTGAATACTTGATGATGGGTACTGCGATCATGATCGTGGGGCTTGTTTTCCTTGCGCTCGCTGGAAAGACGCGTGAACGTGATGCTGGAGCGAGCGGCATGCCGCGTTCGGGGTTTGCCCTTGGGCTCGTAATTTGTATCTTCTCGGGGATTTTCTCGTCGATGCTGAATTTCAGTTTTGTATTTGGCGATGAGATTCGCATTCGCGCGCTAGCATCCGGGGCGAGCAGCTCGATGGCCGCGAATCCGATCTGGTCGCTCACAGTGACTGGCGGCTTTCTTTCGAATCTTGTTTATTGTGTTTACCTGCTCAACAAAAATAAAACTTGGGGCGTTTATCGCGAGGGAAATCCGTCCACCTATTGGCTTCTCGGGGGGCTAACGGGACTCCTATGGTACGGAGGCGTCGTGGCCTACGGCATGGGTGCTGCTTCGCTCGGCAAACTCGGCGGCATTGTCGGTTGGCCGGTCTTCATGACGCTCGACATAATCGCGGGAATTTTCTGGGGCGCTGTGACCGGTGAATGGAAACAAGCAAGCAAGCGTACGCTGGCCTATTGCTGGACCGGTGTCGGAATCCTGATTCTAGCAATCGTCGTGATTTCGATTGGCAATGCGTCTTGAAAAGATTATTTCGAAGCGCTGCCATCGGTTTTGATCGCCAATCCACTCACCGGGTGCGTTTGCTTCGCGTCGACCCCGCTGCCTTCCCTCACCACGTAATATCGATTCGCCAGCAAATTGGTGAGCGTTTCCACCAGTCCGCTTGGCCAACGAATTACAATTTTGTCCGCCTTGGCTGCTTGACCCAAACCGAAATGCAGTCGCAAGTCGCTTTGAGAAATGTAGCCATCTCCGCTGCGAACTTCTTTCTCCCGCTTGTCCGCGCCCTGTTCGAGTGTGACCGCTGCTCCCAGTGCGGCCCGGTTTGATTTCACCCCGATGAGTTGCAAGCTGATGAAATTGCCTAGCGGTGCTGTGTTGTAGTAGATCGAGGGCGGCTCGTTCATGTTATTCACCACCGCTGCTTCACGCCCGTTGTTGAAGAGATCGCCGAGCGCCATGCCATGTGCTGCGTGGGCCTCATTCAGCACCAAACCGGCCTGCGCAGTGATATCCGCGAACTTTCCGTTGTGAAGATTGTAATAAGCCACTTTCGGCTCGCGATAGCTCGTGCCTAGTCCCTTGCCATCCACCTCCGGGTAGACGTGCCCGTTGGCGATCAGTATTCCGGGCCAGCCTGAGTTGTCGAAGTCGAAGAACTGCACGCCCCAGCCCAGCAGTCTCGTGATTTTGGCGAGGCCGGCGATTTGCGTCACGTCGTCGAAAAGATTATTGCCGCGGTTCAGATAGAGGGTCGAGGTATCGTCGCTGAAATTCGTTTTGACGATGTCTTGCAGGCCGGAATGAGTGAAATCGTCAGCCGATACTCCCATGCTGCCCTGCAGTGTGCCGTCTTCGTTGTACGCTACGCCCGCTGTCTTGGCCATCTCAGTGAAAGTTCCGTCACGATTGTTGTGGTAGAGAAGACTCGGAGTCGAATCGCAGGCCACATAGATGTCCGGCCATCCATCGTGATCGAAGTCCGCCGTCACCGATGTGAATCCATAACAACCGGACGTATTCGTGATGCCGGATTTCTTCGATACGTCGGTAAACGTACCGTCGCCATTGTTGTGATAAAGCGCGTTGACCGGAATTTTCAGGCCGCGCGGACCACACATCACATTCAAGCCCTTCCATTGGCACCATTGTCCCTGACCGGGTCGCGGCACGGAATCGTACGTAAAATCGACGTATCGCGCGACAAACAGATCTACCTTTCCGTCGCGGTCGTAGTCGATGAAGCTGCAGCCCGTGTTCCACTGGTCGCGCGGAGTTTTCAGACCGGCTTTCTCGGTCACGTCGGTGAAAGTGCCGTCGCCGTTGTTGTGGTACAGGACGTTTTGGCCCCAGTAGGTGGCGAACAAATCCAGATTGCCGTCGTTGTCGAAATCTCCGGTGCAGCCGCCCTGCCCCCATCCCGGACGGGCGAGGCCGGCTCTTTCGGTGACATCGCTGAATGTTCCGTCGTGATTGTTGTGGTAGAGGTGGCCGGTAGGTTCTTTTCCTTTCGGAAATCCTTCCACGGTTGAACCGTTGGGCAGAAAAACATCCGGCCAGCCATCATTGTCGTAATCGAAGATGATGCTTCCATTCCCCGTCGTTTCGATGATGAATTCTTTGTGAGTGTCGCTTCCGTAGAAGTTCTCCATGGTGATTCCGGCCTGCCGGGAAATATCTTCAAAGTGCACCACGCCGGGCTTCACAGCGGCAGGCACAGATTCCTGTGCTCGCTGAGGTTTCTGTCCCGTGCCAATGCTTGCGAGATTCGCGGCCACAATAGCGCCCACTAAAAGTGACACCGGAATCTGCTTCATGCGAGGTTTTCGAAATTCCAGTCAGATTTCTCGATACTTCTCGGCAAATCGCGCGGCGGCAGGAAGTTTCCCGAGGGGTAGAAGCACTGAGACGCTGTATTCATTCCTTGTATGTTACGACCTCTTGCTCCGACTCACCGAGGCATTCGATTCCCAGCGTTACTATATCTCCCGGCTTTAGGTAAACCGGCGAATCCATTCCCAATGCCACTCCCGGCGGCGTTCCGGTACTGATCACATCGCCAGGCAGCAGCGTCATGAATTGGCTCACATAGCTCAAGAGTTCGGCAATGCCGAAGATCATTTGTTCGGTGTTGCTTTTCTGCCGCAATGCGCCGTTTACCTTCAGCCATATGTCTAGGTGGTCCGGTTTGGGAATTTCGTCACGCGTCGCAAGAAATGGCCCTAACGGGGCAAACGTGTCGGCGCTCTTGCCCTTTACCCACTGGCCGCCACGTTCCATTTGGAATGCCCGCTCAGAATAGTCATTGTGCAGGACGTAACCGGCGACATGCTCGAGAGCGTTGCGCTTCTCGACATTGCGAGCTTCTTTTCCAACTACAAAAGCTAGCTCCACTTCCCAATCCAGCTTCGCGCCCCCTTTCGGCATCACCACTGGATCGTTCGGTCCAGTCAGCGCACTCGTAGCCTTCAAGAAAATCACCGGTTCCTTCGGAATGGGCTGCTTCGTTTCTGCGGCATGATCCTTGTAATTCAGCCCGATGCAGACGATCTTGCTCGGACGGCAGATCGCCGAGCCCAAACGCACGGCCGATTCCACCCGAGGCAGATCGGCGGCATTCTTTTCTGCCCAGCGGCGCAGTCTTTCGACGCCGTCTCCACCGAAAAACTCCTCGTCGTAATCCATCTTCGAAGAAGAGACGTCGACGCGAGTGCCATCGTCCAGAAGCACACCGGGCTTTTCATTGCTGCGCTCACCGAAACGGATGAGTTTCATAGGTTGTGCGGTTTCCTGCAGAAAAACGGTGCAGAAAAACAGCGCCACCTACCTAATTCAGTGCGCTCAATTCAGTCAAGGATATTCGACCGATTCGCCAGAATGATTTCAGCGGTTGAAACAAATAGGCCGAAAGGTGTCACTCGGCTAAACATTTGGGGGGAAACACCTTTCCGAAGCTGTAGCTTAAAGCTCCCGACCGCGATAATTCTCGGTCAATGCAACTCTTTGCCCACAAACTTCATTTCAACCACCGCGGACGCGTCCAACCGGGCAGAGATTGCCTTGGCGCTCGTCATCACTGCTTTCGCAAGAAAGGGAATCTTATCGCGCCCGATTCTCGCCACTGGTCCCGCGACACTGATCGCCGCAGCCACTTTGCCATTGTCGACCACGACCGGAGCGCTGATACATCTTGCGCCGAGCGTTGCCTCTTCATCGTCGAGCCCATAGCCGCGCTCGCGGATACTCTCGAGTTCGCGTTTGAGCAGCGACGTCTGCGTAATCGTGTGCGGAGTGAGCCGTTCAAATTTGATAGCGCCCAGGACGTGCTCTTTTTCCTCAGGTGATAGGAAAGCAGCCAGCGCTTTTCCCATGGCCGTGCAATAAACCGGACGCCACGATCCCACGGGCGAAGCCATCCGGAACGGATGCGGGCTCTGCAGCACATCCAGATAGAAGACGTCCTGCCCGTCCAAAGTTCCCAGATTCACAGTTTCACCCGTCACCTTCCACAGATCCTGAAGCACGGGGCGGCTGATTTTTCGGAGCGAGGTCTGATAGCTTACGCCGGAGCCTAGGCGCACCAGCTTCGGCCCGACCAGATACGCCCCCGAATCGTCGCGGAACAAGTAGCCTTCAAACTCAAGATGGGCGAGGAATCGGTAAGCGGTACTCTTGTTGATTCCGGTTCTTTGCGCGACATCTTTAAGCTGCAGCCCTTCCGGCGATGAGTTCAACGCTTCAAACACCCGAAGAACCTTGGAAACAACTCCGACTGGAGCTGATTTCGACTGCCTTGCACGAATCATCCCCACCCCCTATGCAATAGCCGTAACAGACTCCCCTC
>DATNKB010000327.1:0-5129 GCA_035603595.1 Candidatus Dormiibacterota bacterium | reverse complement strand
CGAAACTAACGGTTGGACATAACGATCAATTTAGTCACGTCGCCAGACGAATGAGAGCGCTGGTCCGATCCGGCTATCTGGGCGGCGCCCCAGTACATGTTGAAAGTTATTATTCTTATGATCTGGGAGACCCGAGTTATGCCCGCGCACTTCTTGGTGACAAGGATCACTGGGTTCGACGACTACCGGGAAAATTACTTCAGAATGTGATCAGTCACGGGATTGCGAGAATCGCCGAATTTCTAACGACCGAGAATCCACATGTGATCGCGCACGGCTTCGTTAGCTCTCTCCTCAGGCAAATCGATGAAGCTGAAATTGTGGATGAGCTCAGGGTAATTATTAGCGAAGCGCCAGGTATCACCGCTTATTTCACATTTTCATCCCAGCTGCGGCCGTTGATCCATCAGCTTCGCATTTACGGACCTAAGAACGGCCTGATAGTTGACCAGGACCATGAGATCCTACTGAAGCTACGGGGACAGAAGTTCAAAAGCTACGCGGACATATTTGTCCCACCGATGCAGTTCGCGAAACAACATCTTGGGAACTTGGCGACGAACGTCCGCTTTTTTTTACGCCGAGATTTTCACGTGGATTCAGGTCTGAAATATCTGATCGAATCGTTTTATCGTTCAATAGTGCGCAATGAGCCCGTGCCCATTCCCTACCAGGAAATCCTGCGTACGGCTAGAATCATGGAATCCATCTTTACGCAAGTCGGTGCCGAGGGAACCTCGAGGAAATCTGATCTGGGAGGTCAGGCAGTTGCTGCAGGGAGAGTAGCGCTCAGTACGGAAGCAGGATGAGCAGAGCCTGGATGGACATCGCGGTGGTCCACTGATATGCCTTCTTCACTAGCGTCCCTTTTATGGTTCATTTTTCTTGTGCTGTTGGTTCGCTATGACCCAGCGAGAGATCGGGATGCCTCCGTAACATTGTGGATACCTACGATCTGGATTTTCTTTACGGCATCACGTTTGCCAGCGCAATGGCTTGGAGGCCAAGTGGGAACTGCGGCTCAAGCCCTTGAGGAGGGAAATCCTTTAGACCGCATCATATTTTCTTCTCTCATTCTCCTTTCGCTTATTGTATTGGCCTCAAGACCGTTCAATTGGAATCGGTTTGTTGTCCGAAATTTTGCGCTTATTGCACTGATCGGGTTTGCGCTAACCAGTGCTTTGTGGTCGGATTTTCCACTGGTTTCTATGAAGCGATGGTTTCGTGATCTCGGGAACTATCTCGTTATTCTCGTTGTTCTTACGGATCGCCGTCCGTTTGAAGCCGTTGTGACTCTATTGCGCCGAGTGTGCTACCTGCTGATCCCGCTGTCCGTTCTACTTATTAAGTATTACCCCTACCTTGGCAAACATTACTCGGAATGGACGGGAGCTGCCGAATACGTAGGCGCGACGACAAGCAAGAACATGCTAGGTGTCCTGTGCCTGGTCAGCGGGATTTTCTTCTTCTGGGATACACTGCGGCTCTGGCCGGAGCGCAAAGACAGGCAAAAACGTAGGGTTCTGTGGGTGAATGGCATTTTCATCTGGATGACACTGTGGCTGCTGAATCTCTCCAGCAGCGCAACTTCAACTATCTGTCTGACTATGGGATGCTTGGTACTCTTGGCGGGCAACACAACATTCTCTCGTCGCCATCCTGGCTTCTTGAAATTCATGATTCCAACCGCGTTCTGTGTGTACCTGATCCTCGCCATCGGTTTTGACGTCAATGACAATTTGGCCGGTGCGGTTGGCCGAGACCCCACCCTCACCGGTCGCAGCAATATCTGGAAAACGGTACTCAGCACCCACACAAATCCCATCGTCGGCGCCGGATATGAGAGTTTTTGGCTTGGTGATCGCCTCAAATATGTCTGGAGGTTCGCAGGTCGCGTGAATGAAGCTCACAACGGTTACCTCGAGCTCTATCTCAGTCTAGGAGTGATTGGAGTTTCATTACTTCTCTTCTACATGATTGCCTGTTACTTAAATATTTGTAAGAAGCTTTTGCCTTCATTTAAACTCGCTTCGCTTGCTCTGGCCCTGTGGACGATGATTCTTTTCTATAATATGACCGAATCGGCCGCTTTTAGGGGCCAGTTAATATGGGTTATTTTTGTATTGCTGATGATTGTCGTTACCGCTCCACTACCGGTTGAGCAGCCGGTTCTTGCCGCCGACGAAAAAATGCACGGGAAATTTCCGGTCACCGAGCGGTTCGCTGTGGGCCAGGGGGACAAGATTCCAGTCGCTCTAAACCGCGGTCAAGCTGGATCGTAGGCTTTTTTCCATCAGGCGTTCTCAAAACCCTCTGAAACCAATCGTTGCCACGGAGATGACTCGACGATGAGTGTTGCTGTTACCCAAACCTTGGAGGTTAAGAAAGTTGGATTGTCCGATTCGAAAGCGGATGCCCAGTCGATAATGTATTTCATTGTTGCCGTTCTTGGCTTTTCGTTTTGGTTCTTTCTTACTGTTCCCTTTGCCAGTCATCGCGAGACCTATTGGTGGCTCGCGATGGTCCAAACAAGACCTTTTGCTCAGGCGTTTGGAATCATCTCCTCGACGTATCGACCTGTGGCACAAGGAGTGACCTGGGCCGCCTTTTTCTTACTGGATCCGCGGACGTTTCCGACGAGTGTCGTACGGCAGACTCTCCTGCAAGGGCTTGTATATGGATTGTTCGTCCTCGCTTGGTGGTTGATGTATTCCACAGCACCGCAGCGCCGGATCTTTGCGGTAATCGCCTGTATCACTGGAGCTGTGTTTTTTTCTGGGTACGTGCACCTATTTCATATCTACGGCCTAATGTATGTTCCTGTGATACTGACGCTCGGTGGACTTCTCCACTTTTACGGTGACGGAACGTTTGAGAAGCACCAGACATCGTTTGCCATTGTTGCCGTGCTCTTGGTTTTCTGGCATCCATTTGCGGCGGCTCTTTTTATTGGCTTCTATTTCGGCTTCTGCGTGGAAGCTTTTCGGCAGCGTAGCGCGAGAGAAAACATTCGAGCCGCGATCATCCTGCTCATTGGGTTGACAGCCATCGGTGCAATGGCCGTTCTGTTCGCTCGTTCACCCATGCCACTTCACACCCGGCTTGCGGGATTTCTTGTCAGCTACAAGACCAACGAGGTAAACCTCGTATCGTCTGTGGTTGCGTTCCTGCTGGCACAAGTAACTGTCTTTAGTATGGCGCTTTCGCCCAAACAGAGAATAGCGTCGGTATTGCTTGTATGCGTTCTCGGGGCGTTCCTTTTTTGGAATGGCATCCCGCTTCTCCTGGTTTGGATTGGCGTAGTCTTGGTAAAGCTCTTCCGATTACGCACCTGGAGTCTATTTTTCCTAACCCTTGCAGCGTCACTGCTTCCCTTTGGTGGCGGTATCGGCACGCCAATGTACGGTCTTTTTGCAATCATTTTGGCGACGTACGGGACGTCAATAAAATTTAGTCAGGCCGATCAGGCCCTGGCCGCAGTCGACAATCGATACGTCATGGGAGCCATCACCGCAGCGGTCATTCTTATCCTGGTGATGCGATCAGGAGTCAGTGTGCCAATCGTGACCAAACTGGCAACGCCTCTTCTTGCGGAGAGGGAAAGAACTTACCAACTCGAAAAGGTACTTTCCTGGCTGCATGGTTCGCGCTATTGCGGCTATCGACTAGCCTTTACCGATAATGCCGCAAGTCCGGTTGATTCCGTTGAAAGCGCAATATCGCGGCGATATCGGCCGCCAGCTTCGTCCGGGGATATCGATCTGTTTTGGACAACTGTTCTGCAGTGTCACGACTCGGAGGCCAATACACCCACGGCAAAGATAGCGGCTGTGACGTTCGGCGGGCAGGTGCTAGATAACTCTCAGTCGGTTTTCAAAGTTGACGGAAGGTATGCCGGGGAGGCGACTGTATGGATCCCCGACTCTCCGAAATAAGGGCTTTCGCGAACCATATGAATACCACAGAGGTCCGGGTAAAAGGGAAGGCTGTAAGCGTTCCATCCGCTCAAATCCAGGGTAGGACTGTTCTGGCTGGCGGCAAATGGATTGAGATTGCCGCCGTGCAGGATGAGGAACTCATAATAGGCGAAACGACGACCGACCCGGAGTCGTTCATTGCCGAACTGAAAGAGAGCGGATTTCACGCGGATATCTTCACGTTCGCGCAACGAATTCCAAACACTTCGCCTCAACACAAATTGCATTTTGAGTGGGAGAATCTGGCCATTGTTCCGATCACGACTTATTCCGACTGGTGGGAAAAACGAGTCGAGTCCAGCGTCAGACGGGCAGTAAAAAAGGCCACAAAACAAGGCATTCTCGTAAGAGTTGTGGAGTTTGATGACGATTTTGTCAGGGGCATCGTGGGCATCAACAATGAAACTCCAATTCGGCAAGGGCGATCTTTTTGGCACTACCAAAAGAGCTTTGATGCCGTGAGAGATGAAAACTCGACGTATCCCGGGAGAAATACTTTTCTCGGCGCCTACTATCAAGGTGAGCTGATTGGCTTCATGCGCCTGATTCACGCCGGCAAGCTCGCGAGCGTGGTGCAATTGCTCAGCATGATAAAGCACTATGACAAGCGGCCCACAAACGCTCTTATCGCAAAGGCTGTGGAAGTGTGCGAGCAACAGGGCGTTTCGTATCTGATGTACTGCAATTATGTCTATAACGATCCGAGCAGCTCACTTACCGAATTTAAACGACGAAACGGTTTTGAAAAGGTCTTGGTACCGCGGTACTACATTCCTCTGACTTTGAAGGGAAAAGTCGCCCTGGGTCTTGGACTCCATCGGCGACTGGTTGAGCGTATTCCGAAGCCGGTGGTGAGCCGCCTTTTGAAAATCAGAAGCTATTGGTACGAACGCAAACTTAGTACGGCTAAAGAGTCTCTCTAGAAAACAATATGCCTGGAATCGTTGGACTCATCACCAGAATGCCTCGAGAGCAGGCTGAGCAAGAGTTGCTTCAAATGATCGAAACTCTGCGTCACGAGGATTTCTATACCTCGGGAACTTGGATCGACGAGTCGTTAGGTGTTTATGTTGGCTGGGTTGCTCGAAAAGGCTCGTTCTCGGACGGGATGCCGATCAGGAATGAACGGGGAGACGTGGTTCTTGCTTTCTC
>DATNKB010000326.1:0-8197 GCA_035603595.1 Candidatus Dormiibacterota bacterium | reverse complement strand
CAAGGGGGAAAAATGACTCCGATTCAATTTTTCCTGCGGCACCACCAAGAAATTCTGCAGGCGACGCTCGAGCACATTTGGCTCGTGGGGTTAACGATGTTTTTTGCGATCGCCATTGGTGTGCCTCTTGGGATTCTGGTCACTCGGAAGCCCTGGCTTTCCAAGCCAATCCTCGGCGGGGCAAATATTGCCGAGACCATCCCGAGTCTCGCACTATTCGGATTTCTGCTGCCGGTGCCTTGGTTAGGGGGACGCGCCGACAGACTCGCGATCGCGGCGCTTACACTTTATGCGCTGCTTCCGATCATCCGCAACACTTCGGCCGGAATTACGGGTGTGGATCGCGCCGTGCGCGAAGCGGCGCGAGGAATGGGTATGACGGACCGGCAAATCCTCTTTCAAGTGGAGCTGCCGCTCTCGTTTTCGACGATGCTGGCCGGAATTCGAATCGCTACAGTGCTGACGATTGGAATTGCGACGATAGCCGCAGCTGTGGGTGCGGGCGGCCTGGGCGAATTTATCTTTCGCGGGCTGGCGATGGTGAACGATCAGTTGATTCTGGCTGGAGCAATCCCCGCTGCGCTGCTGGCGCTCGGAGCTGATTTTGTGCTGGGTGTGCTGGAGCGGCGGTTGCGACCGGTGCGATGACATTGACTCGTGCTGCATCTGCTTTTCTGCTGCTTTGGTTGACGGCATTCCTGATGTCCTGCGGCAGCGAGCACAATACAATCGTTGTCGGCTCGAAGAATTTCTCTGAGCAAGCGCTGCTGGGTGAAATCCTGGCGCAACACATCGAAGCGCGGACGCATCTTCCGGTGACGCGGCGATTCTATCTGGCCGGCTCCTATATCTGCCAGCAGGCGCTTCTCGCAGGGCGAATTGACACGTACGTGGAGTATACGGGAACCGCGCTGACCGCCATTCTGCACGATCCGATTGAGAAAGATCCATCCGCGGTGTTCGGACGCGTGAAGAGCGAGTATCAACAGCGATTCCGGCTGGACGTGCTGCCGTCGCTCGGCTTCAACAACACGTTTGCAATTGTGATTCGAGGGGAAGATGCGCGCCGTCTGAATCTAAAGTCGATGTCCGATGCCGCGTCTCATGCGCCACAATGGCGCGCCGGTTTCGGGTATGAGTTCATGGAGCGACCCGATGGATATGAGGGGCTCGCGCGCATTTACGGGTTGCGCTTCGCAGAACCACCACGAATCCTCGACCTGGGTTTGTTGTATCGCGCGTTGCTGGAAAAGCAGGTGGATCTAGTCGCGGGAAACTCCACGGACGGACTGCTTTCCGCGCGCGACCTTGTGATCCTCGCAGACGATAAGCACTACTTTCCGCCCTATGAGGCGGTGCCCATTATTCGCAGCGAGACGGAGGCACGGCATCCGGAAGTGGGAGCGGCGATTGCAGAGTTGGGGGGAAAGATTTCCGATGAGGAAATGCGGAAAATGAATTTTGCGGTTGACGGGCAGCATCGCGACGCGGCGGATGTGGCGCGGGAGTTCTTGCACGCGAAGGGGCTAGATTGAACTGAGATGGTGATGATGAGGCGGGGCTGTGCCGATGGCCGAACGGACACGCTGTGCCTCTACTTGGGCTTTGAGCATCTTGACGAATGATCAGTCAGTAGTCGAAGTCTTAGATGGAGGCGCCGGGAGAGTAGGGTCGTCGCGGAATGTGTATTCGTTTTTGAGGTCTGAGAATGGCTTCCCATCGAGCTCGGCGTAGGGGTAGACGAAGTAGTTTAGCGGATCGCCCTTTTGGGCCGGTTTCAAGCGAATATCGCGGCCCATGCTGAACATCACGCGGTTCTGGTCGGTAGCGCCGAAGTAGTAGTCGCGTTTTTCCTTGTTTTTCCATCCTTCGGAAGCATCGACGGGAATCCATCCAACGCCATTAACATAAAATTGGGCCCAGCAATGGTAGCTGGATATCACACCGGCTTTTGCGTTCGTAGGCAGCGAAAACCCGATTTCGAAGCGAGATGGAATTCCAGCGGCGCGCGCCATGCCAATAAAAAGCGAGTGAAAATCGGTGCAGTTGCCGTGTTTCGAGTTGCACGCCCAGACGGCGTCGCCGCGGCCCCATCCCGTGCCGTCGTGGTCATAGTGCATCGTCGCGATCACGTAGTCATAGATGCGACGCGCTTTGTCGATTGGCTGAGTTGCGTCTTTTGTCTGCTGGTCAGAAAGCTCGCCGATTACGCCATCAATCGGAACGAGACGGTCGGGAAGCAGGAAGCGATCCGGAGAAACCAGCGGCTGCCCGAGGGGTTCGACCAAAGGTGCGAAGGAGACGCGATGTTCAAAGCGCTCGACATGAAATGAAATCTTGATGTCAAAAGGCTTTGGGGCGTCATCGGCTTCGACAACAAGGTAGGCATAGCGGTCGCCATAGTCCTTGTCCCGCTGGATTTTATAACGAACAGGACTTTCGATCTTAAGTTGCGAGATGCCTTGCGAGCGATCTTCATAAGGAAGCGGAAGCCAGATCCTCATCTCTCGCGAACCCGAGGGCATGACCGGAACATGGGTGATGCACGTGAATATGAAATTTCGAGAGGCCGAGACAGGCTCGTCCGATGCAGATATGGGTGAGAGAATCGCCGTCACCGAAATCAGCAGAACAGCGGGAATCACCGTGGAAAGAAGCCGAATGCGCCGCATATTTTGATTTTAGCCGCCGACGCGTTGAAGCGGGCAAGAAACTTTGTCGCAGCGAACGAGAAAACAACAGAGGCGTGGTCGGAACGGATAGCTTTGCTGACACAAAGCTAGAAGAACTACGATTTTGCTGTGATCAGTTTCTCAAACTCTTCGGCCATCTCTTCTTCGCTTACAATTCCTTTGCGCAGAAGGATGCGAAGAATCGATTCGAGGACTTCTTGTGTGGATGGCCCGACTTGCGAGGCCCGTTTGCTTGCCTGCGCGCCGTTGGATGGAGCCTTAGCTGCGGGTGCGTCCAACCGCGGATGAGCGTGTTCCCGTTCGCGGTGCTGTTCTGCTACCGGCGCGATCTCGCGCAGTTTTGCGAAATCTTCCGGGCTGATCGCGGTAAACGCGATTCCCATCCCCATGCCAGTTTGCGCTGCGACCACTTTTCCGCACGCGTGAATTGCTCCCTGGGAAGTATCCAGCGCTAGCTCGACGGAGGAATTGACAGGAAGCGGCGCCAGCATTTCCACGTAACAGCCACCGAAAGAAATGTCCGTCACCTTCACTGGCAGATTCATTGCGCTGAGCTCGTCGAGGACGGTCGCTTCGATTCGGCATGCTACACGTGGGAAACGCCGGCGCTCAATGCTCGACGGCGGAGCGATTAGACATTCGATTGCAGGGACGATGGTTTGCTTCTGTGGCTCTGTCTTGTCAGAATCGTACGCGTCGGGCGTCCATTCGGCGAGTGGAACGCCCCAGATGTAATTGCCAGGCTCAAGACACTTGACTCCGGCGTGCCCGGAACGCGGCGTACCGATTTTGCCGATCCATTGAACCCGATACATCGCTTTGCGGCCCTGATATTCAATTTCAAGTTTCGAGCCAACATCGGCGATACCCTTCAAACCGTTCAGCGATGCTCCCGTGGCGGTGATATCGTGAGTTTGCGCAGTGATTGTGAACGGACTTCCGCGACTGTCCTTTCCGCGGACGAGAATCGGAACACGCAAAGCGATTCGCTGTTCGCTGCGGCGCCCCACACGACCTCCAAGAACGCGCCTAGCTCATGCAAACCGCCTGTCACTGAGAGGTATGTTCAGCGTAGCGTTGGGCCGGAGGTGGGTCAAGAAGGACAGCCGGAGATTTGCATAGGAGTTAACAGCATGGGTTGCGCAAGTGAATTTTATCGGGAAGCGGCCCAGAAGCTATTCTGATTCCTGCTGGAGTTTGAAGTGCGCTTCGAGTGCGGCGCAATATTGATGCTCGGCTTGCAGTTCAGCTTCGAGTTTTTTCACAAGCAGCTCGAGGCGGCGGATTTCGTTTCGCAATTTCTGAATGTCTGCAGGAGGCGCTGCGACGGGCCGCGGAAGCGCCGCAGGAGCGAATGCAGGCGCGCCGGGGCGCGGCGCTGAGGGTACGACCGGACTTTCGGCGCACGGCATGGACAGACTGGCGGCTCCAAAAGTCGTGGGAGTTGCCGAAAACAGATTGTTCAGCACCCGAGCGGCGTGCTGATCGGAATTCTGCGTGGCGTCGCCGGTTGCTTGGGATGTACTCGTTTTGGGATGAAGCAAATTTTTGACGCGTGTGATCAAGTCCTGCGGTTGAAAAGGCTTGCGGATCAAATCATCGGCTCTCACTGCGGTGGCGCGTTCGGCGACCGTGCGATTAACGACGCCCGACATTAGAATCACGGGAATTTTTGCGAGCTGTTCGTGCTGCTTAATGAATTCGCAGACTTCATAACCGTCCTTGTCCGGCATGATGACGTCAGTGATGACGGCGTCCGGTGCAGCTTCTCCAAATTGGGCGAGGGCCGAGCTCGCATCGGTGCACGTGATCACGTGAATATTTTCCTTGCGGAAGGCAATCTTGATCACTTCGCGCATTGTGGCGCTGTCGTCAATGAAATAGACGGTAGGAATACGCGCCGCTGTGAGAATCTCAGTTTCGCTCATTTCGACTCCTTCTCTACGCTGTGATGCTCGGCGCCCTCGGGCTCCCGATTCTCGTGCTCTGGATTACTGTGCTCGCTTTGGTGATCCGCGTTCTCGTTTTCTTGATCGAGACTATCCCGTTCGCCCTCGTCGAATTCGCGCATGGCATCCAGCAGCAGGTCGGTAGCTGAACGAAGCACGGTGCGTTGCGTGGCCGCAGCGCCGTAAATGAATTTGTAAACCCCTTTGTCGGAGGAGTGGCAACTCCCGACGATTTGAGTGACAGCTTCATCGCCGAAGAATGTGCCGCACTCCGCGTGGACAATTTCGCCACCGCCAAAAAATATAATTCCGTCGGTTTCGCCCGCGTTGATGTGGAGCGCGCCTGTCTGGCGGGCCTGTCCGAGCATCTGAATCACTCCCGGAAGATCGAGATGAGAGAGAGTGCCGCTGAGGGCGGTGTCGGACGTGGGCAGCATCTGAGTGGGCTGGAATCCTTCGTGGCGGCTCACCAGAAAGCTTCGCACGTGAGCTGCAATGTCAGAAGGAGTGCGCCGCCGATCGACGAAATCGTCGCAGCCCGCGCCATATGCTTCGAGTAATGCACGGGCATCGCCACCGCCGACGGCGATCAGAGGAATGTTCGCGGTCTTGGGATCGGCGCGCAAAATTGGAGCCATTTCGAGCGCGCCCATTTCACGTAGATTCGTGGCGCATAGAATCGCGCTGGGCGCATTCCATTCGAGCATCGTGAGAGCGTAGGCAGCTTGCGTGCTGACGGTTACCTCGAAACCCTGCTGCTGGAGGGCGTCGCTGACGCGTTTTGAAAAATAAACGTTGCTATCGATCAACAGAATGCGCGGAGCGCCCGGGGATGGAAAACTCATGGCTGAGCCTCCGCGCGTCGCGAAGTGTTGTGCACTGCAGGGTCGCTTGTCAGTAGTGCGTCGAAGTTTAGAACTTCAATTGACTCGTCGCCGATGAACAGGTGGCCGGAAATACATGGCCGGCTGCTGTCGCTGGCTTCCTGTAGCTCGGCCGTGACAAGTTCGCACTCGCCGCTCACGGGAATCGCGCTGGCCTCGGGCCCTCCAGGAAAATTGCGTCGCGCGATCAAGTAAAAGCGGTGAACGGACGAACTTCTCCCGAGCAATATACTCGCTACATCGTAGACGGGCACGATGCGGCCGCGGCGGACGATCACGCCAGAAACAAGTGGTGACGTGTGCGGAAACGTGTGAAGGCGGACGGGGGGTGCGAGTTCTGAGACGATTGCCGAACGCAACGCGAAACGGCGGTTAGCCAGCTGCAGCAGAACGTATGTGTTGGCGCCCGCGCTTTGAATTTCGGCGCTCATGCCTGGAAAGCTCCTGCCAA
Organism: Candidatus Dormiibacterota bacterium; assembly: GCA_035603595.1. Taxonomy (GTDB): domain Bacteria; phylum Acidobacteriota; class Terriglobia; order Acidiferrales; family UBA7541; genus Palsa-295. The sequence continues at coordinate 2,220 of DATNKB010000326.1, read as the reverse complement.
GTGCGGTGCTGCGATAGCGTTGGTCGCGCGATCGAGGCAGCGAAATTCGTCGGTCGTCAAAAAGCCCGAAGGTTGAATCACCGGAATCACATGGTCGTCGATGTATGTGAGACCTCGATACCAGCGTCGTTCGTCGCCCGCAAATGCGAGCGGAAGCGCGTGAATCGAGACAATCTCCGCCATCCGTTCGATGCGGTCCACGAGCACTGCAACGCGCAACCGGCGCAGAATTAAAACGAGAGTCGGGCGCGTGACAGGCAGACCGAAATGCGCGCCCGCGTTAACGACGTAATAGGTTTGATGGCTGCGTTCCAGCGTGTGGCGCACTTTTAGAATTTCGGAATGGTCGATTTCATTAGCCGAAACCGCCAGGCTATCCGTGCTGCGAATCTCCTGCACCGCCGCGGCAGCGATCGCAAACATGCGATTCGCAACGGCAAAGAGAATCACCTGCTCAGAATGGCGCGCACGCCGAGTTTTCCCCTTTTCTTGAGCAGCAATCTTCATCGTGCTTCCACCGGGACCAATCGCGCCAGTTTTGCGACGCGCTTTTCAATCGCCGCGCTGATTGTCTCGAGGCTGAGGACTTCGTTAACGACGCCGGTCTTGATCGCTTCCGCTGGCATTCCAAAAATCACGGAGCTTGCTTCGTCCTGAGCGATTACGTATCCGGCTGCCGCCTTGATTGCTTTTACGCCTTTCGCGCCGTCGTTGCTCATGCCCGTGAGCACCACACCGACTGCGAATCCACGCGCGTAAGCGGCAACCGATTCGAATGCTACATCAGCACACGGACGATACCCGTCGATCCGCGGGCCGGCATCCAAAAGGATTTTGCCGGTGGAAGATAGGCGCAAGTGATGCGAACCTGGGCACAAATAGATCACACCGGGTTGCGTAGCCTCGTTCGACTCCGCCTCTTTCACGGGAAGAGGCGCAATCTCCGCGAGCTGCACTGTAAACTGCTTCGTGAAGGCGGCCGGCATATGCAGCACGAGAAATATCGCGCCAGGAAAATCCTTCGGTAGCCCAGCCACCACGCGCATCACCGCAGCGGGCCCGCCAGTAGAAGCGGCGATTACGACAATGGGGAATTTGCCGCCGTTCTGTGCAGCTATCGCTGATGCCGATGCGTAACTCGATGAAACCGGCACCGGCGGATGAGGTTCTGGAAGCTTTGAGCGAGTGGCAGTGCGTACAACGCGGACCTTCGCCGCCATTTTCAACTTTCGAGTCAGTTCTTCGCCTACCTTCTTCATGTCCAGATCAACGCCACTCGACGGCTTGGGAACAAAGTCGATTGCGCCAAGCTCGAGCGCACGTAGCGTGGTGGATGCTCCTTCGCGCGATTCCGAACTGACGATCACGATTGGCCGTGGATTTTGCGACATGATCAGTTCCGTGGCCTGAAGTCCGTCCACGTGCGGCATGTTGATGTCCATGGTGATCACATCGGGACGCAGCGATTCCGCGAGCGCCACAGCATCGCGACCGTCGCGCGCCTGCCCAGCCACTTCGAGTTGCGGATCGGCGTTAATAATTTCGTTGAGGACTTTGCACATGTATGCGGAGTCGTCCACAACGAGCACTCGAAGCTTTTTGTCTGTGCTCTTTGTCATTTCAATTCTGCCGTACCGGTGAAAGCACGCTCTTCCGTTCTTCCGCAGCCTCCATCAGGCTCGTCACCGTTGCAATCAACTGATCTTCCTGTACCGGCTTCGTCAGGAATCCCGCTGCCCCTTCTTTCAACGCGCGTTCGCGATGCTTGGCTCCTGCGCGAGATGTGACCACAAGGACCGGTATCCGGCGTGTGGCTGGAGCCTGCCGCAGATGCGCGAGCAGTTCATAGCCATTCATCCGCGGCATTTCGAGGTCGGTGATGATCATGTGGCATCCCACCTGCGCAACGATTTCCGAGGCTTCGAGACCATCGGAGGCGAGCTTCACCCGGTAGCCCGCTTTTTCCAGCATCCGACCCACGAATTTGCGCACGCTGATGGAATCGTCGGCAACCACTACGACACGATCGTTAGCCACAGCGTCGACCGCCTCCGCCGGAATGCTGCCAGCCGCCACGGCTTCTGCACCGGGCGCGAAAACTCTAGCCGCGGGAGATGAGGACGGCAACGCGTGACGTTCTGCGGTGTCCGCCGAAACCAGGCGATTCAGGTCGATCAAGAGAATCAGGCTGCCATCAGGCGCAATCGTTGTGCCGGGAAA
>DATNKB010000325.1:0-14150 GCA_035603595.1 Candidatus Dormiibacterota bacterium | reverse complement strand
GCCTCGAGCACGCGGCGCACCGAAAGACGAAGGTCGCGTATGCATGGCTCCCCATTCAGCCGGGCAACATTGGTTGTGATTCGGTCGAATTGTTCCACCCTAGCTCCTCCCTTTCTCCGTTAATCGCCGCATACATCGATGCGAAAACGCGCGGACGATGGCATCCAAAACCTCATCGAGGCACTCGCCAACATCTTCGCACAAAAACCGCAACACATGATCGGTTTGTGCTCGGCACTGGCGAATCGCCATCGGTCGGGTGGTTGCAACGAGGCTCGGAGCAGCCCGTAATTTGGACGTAATCAATCCGCCACGCCAGGTTCCTTCTTGTTGCCCTTGCCTACGATCTTCCTGCCAACCAGAGCGGTTGCGCGGAACAGATTCAGCAGGGCACAACGGGTCGCCATCAGCTCGGCCAATAACAGCACGATCGGGTCCGCTGGCCGCTCACGAGCCGACCGAAGGCCAGCCCGCGCAACCACTCCGCGAGGGATTTCCCGTCGCGCTCGGCGGCATTTTCGACCCTCCTGCGGCTCTTCGGGGAGACTAACCCGGTGGCAACGGTTTTAGCACGCAGACCCGGTCGCGCTGTATCGGTCGGAGACGTCGAAGACGGCGGCAGATATCCCAGCGAACCCCAAAGATGCAACAACTGGAGATTACAACGTTACAACGAGAACAAAATTTTCGTTTCGTCCTGTATAACGACCTAGTCCGCTCCGGAAGCCGGATGGCTTCCGGTCAGCTGACGATCCGTCCGGTAATTCCCGACCATGTCCTAGACGCCTGTTTCCGGATCAAGCTTCTTGTAACAAAAGACTTTACGATGCGGTACGAGCCGAGTAGCATCCCCAGCAAAGGAAATTTCCCTAACGGCTCGGGAGTGGAGATAAACCATGAATGGGTTCCACCTCACACTTTGCAGACTTTTGCTATTTGCCGCAGCATTGACCGGCCAAGTTGCGGCTCAACAGTGGAAAGCTCCCACCACGATGAAGAAGTTGGCAAATGGTCTCGTCGTGGTGGTTTCCGAGGACCATTCTGCACCCACCTTTGGACTGTGCGTCAGCTATGGAATCGGTTTTCGGCTGGAGCCCGAAGGACGCACTGGATTCGCCCATCTGTTCGAGCACATGATGTTTGAAGGAACTCCCAACGCTGCCAAAGGTGTTTTGGACCGCGTGATTGAGGGCGGCGGCGGGTCAAACAACGGTGACACTCGGTACGACTTCACCGAGTATATCGAAACCGCCCCTGTTTCAGCCCTCGATCCCGTGTTGTGGATTGAAGCCGATCGCATGAAGACTTTGGACTTCTCCCCGAAGAATCTGGAAAATCAACGCAATGTAGTTGAAGAAGAAGTCCGGGTAAACGTTATGAATCGTCCCTATGGACTTTTCTTCGCGATTGATCTTCCGGGAAAAGCCTTCGACACCTATCCCAATGCGCACAACTTCTATGGTGAGTTCAAGGATCTCGACGCCGCCAAAATCCCAGACGTCCAAAAGTTTTACGAGCAGTATTACGCTCCAAACAACGCGGTCCTCGCGATTGTGGGCGACGTGCAGCCCGATGACGTCTTCGCAAAGGTGGAAAAGCATTTTTCCGCTATTCCCGTGCGCGAGATTCCATCGCGACCCAATGTGGAGGAGCCGCCTCAAAAATCGGAGCGACGTGCCACCGAGAGCGACAAGCTGGCCAAAGTTCCGGCGATCGCCATCGGCTACCGCATGCCTCCGCGGCATTCGCCCGACGCCCTTGCCAGCGCCGTAACCGGAGAGCTTCTGCACAACGGGCAAGCATCGCGACTCTATCAATCTCTGGTGAAGGAGAAACAAGTTGCACTGTCAGTGGATGGCGGCTTGAATTGGCCGCTAGGCACTCCTTATGAATTCAACGGTCCGACGCTGATGACGTCGTTCATCGTGTACCCTCCGAATGTTTCAGAAGATCAGCTAGTGGCGGCGTTCGACTCTACTATCAAGGAGCTTGTCGACAAAGGACCAAGCCAACAGGATCTGGAGCGGATCGTCGCCAAGATGCGATCCGACTGGTACGATCAGCTGGAGATTCCAATCAGTCGAGCTTCGGCGCTCTCGCACGCTGCGCTTTTCGACGGCAAATTCGATCTCGTGTACCAAATCCCCGAAGACTTGGCCAAAGTTACACCCGCCCAAGTGCGGGCATTCGCAGCCAAGTATCTCGTGAGTACGAACCGCACCGTCATAAATCGAGTGCCAGCACAAGGAGAAGTACAGTCCGAGAAAAAGCAAGGAGCGGCACAATGAGAACGATCATGAGAATCGCTGCTGCTATCCTTTTGTTCGTCTCATTCAGTTTTGCGCAGAAGGATGTTCCGATGCCGAAGGAACTTCCGCCCTATGGCGCAGAGAAGCCGCTCCGCCCACCTTCTGTCCACTCTGCCAAACTCGACAATGGATTGACCCTGTGGCTCGTTTCCGAACCAGGTTTTCCGAAAATTGCATTTAGCGTGGCCGTGCGCGGTGGCCTCGCCGCAGATCCTGCTGACTCCCCCGGCATTTCGGAGTTGCTGGTGAAAACCGTCGATCAGGGAACAAAAGCGCGTACGGCAAAGCAGATTGCACAGGAACTGCAGGCTGCTGGCGGAGATGTGAGCGCCGACTCGCAGAAGGACTTTATCGAAGTGTCAACCGCTGTTCTGACGTCGAGAATGGACGCTGCAATCTCCGTTTTGTCTGATGTTGTCCAGAACGCCTCTTTTCCGGATGCTGAGGTGGCGCTTGCTAAGCGCAATTTGTCCGACTCGCTTCGGCAGCGCGAGTCGGAGCCGAGATTTCTCGCAACCCGCGCTATGGCGAAAGTCCTCTTCCGCGATCACCCTTATCACGTCACCGCGCCCACGCAGGAATCCGTTACGGCCGCTACTTCTGCAGACCTCAGGCGGATCTTCGCGCAACGCTTCCGACCGGATCAGGCGATTCTGGTTGCAGTCGGTGATTTTGACGACGCACGAATGATGGAGATGGTGAAGGCGAAATTTGGTGCCTGGAAAGCGCCGGACGAATCTGCGCTCTCCGCGACCCAACGTACTTCAAATACACCGGAACATGCGGTTTTTGTGGTGACGCGTCCAGGTTCCGTTCAGACCACGCTTGAACTGGGAACTTTTGGGCCTTTGCGCGGCGATCCTGATTACGAAGCAGCCATGGTCGCGAATGCAATTTACGGAGGTACGTTCAGTTCGCGATTAACGTCCAACATTCGCGAGGACAAGGGATACACGTACTCACCCTCTTCCTACTTGCGTGCTTATCAGGCAGCGGGAGTGTTAGTCACGCATGCCGATGTTCGCAACGAAGTAACCGCGCCCACTCTGAATGAAATCGATTACGAACTGAACCGACTGGCGACCACCGCACCCAGCGACGAAGAACTCTCGAAAGCCAAACATTACCTCGTGGGCAGTGAAGCGATCCAATTGCAGTCCAGAGCCTCATTATCGGACCATCTGGCCGGACTCTGGGTGGATGGCTTGCCGCCGGAAGAGATAGGAATCTACGGGCAGAAAATTACGAACACCACGGTTTCCGAGGTAGAAACGGCCGCCAAGAGATACTTCCCGGCCTTTCAGACTGCAATTGTCGCTGTTGGTGAAGAGAAAGTTATTCGCGACGCTTTGGCGTCATTCGGCATCCCTGTCAAGACTCTCCAGTAGGCGTCGCGGACTGCGATGCCAATGCCGGAAGCTCCTGCGCAGCAAGTCGTTCCGCAACGGAACGCAAAGCATCATTGAGACGAAGCCGGGGCTCGGCGCAGCAGGTTTACGCATATTGCGTAGGCTCTTACTCAAATTGCGCAAAATATGGATGGATTCTCTGACGGACATGGTCAGGGGGCAGCCTGCCTCCAACAACATCTTTAGCATCTGTCTCACAAACACCAATTTCTAGTGTTGAGTAATCTAAAGTACTAGTTTATATTTCTCATATGCAATATATCCAAAGGAGATTGGCAGGCGTGCTGCTGGACGCAGCTCGACACTTTCCCGCGGTTGTTGTGACAGGGCCTCGGCGTGCCGGCAAAACCACTCTTCTTCGCAGGCTATTCCCAAACGCCCACTACGTGCTGCTCGAAGACCCCGACATTCAGGCACGCGTACGTAGCGATCCCCGCGCATTTCTTGACGCGCTGCGCCCTCCAGTCGTCTTCGACGAGATCCAGAATACCCCCGAATTACTTGCCTACGTCCGTACGGTTATCGACACGGGCCCACGGCGGATGGGGCAATGGCTGTTCACTGGGTCCCAGGAGGCTCCACTGATGCAGGGCATCAGCGAATCGATGGCGGGCCGGGCTGCCATCCTCCAGCTCCTGCCATTCAGCCTCGCAGAAACCAAGAAAGTGAACCTGTTACACGGGGGATTCCCAGAGGTGCTCGCCCGGCCCAAGGCTCGTAGCCTTTGGTTTGCCTCCTACTTGCAAACGTACTTGGAAAGAGATGTCCGGGCGATTACAAACGTACGGGACTTGGCGACATTTCGCCGTTTTCTCGCTCTTCTGGCGAGTCGTCACGGCCAGATGCTGAACAAGACCGACCTTGCTGCACCGCTCGGGGTCACCGTTCCCACGATTGGCGACTGGCTGCACATCCTCGAAATAACAGGCCAGGTCATTCTGGTGCCGCCGTATTTCGAAAATTTCGGAAAGAGACTAATCAAGTCACCGAAAGTGTACCTGGGTGATTCAGGCCTCGCCTGTTACCTGCTGGGCCTGACATCATCAGCTGAGCTTGAGCGGTCGCCATTTCTGGGGCCTTTGTTCGAAGGCTTCGTCGCAGCAGAGATCCTCAAAAGCCAAGCCGACCGTGGGATGCGCAAGGAGCTCTACTATTTTCGTGATCAGCAGGGTCTGGAAGTAGACTTTCTTGTTCCACGTCCTAACGCCAAGCTGTGGCTGGTAGAAGCGAAAGCCGCGAAGACTGTTCGTCCCGCGATGGCATCGCCATTGACCTCCCTTCAACACACGCTGCAAAAACGAGCCGGAAGGTTGATCGTGGTCCATCGGAAGTCGCGCCTACAAGTGCCTACATCGGCGATTGCTAAAGGAGTTGAAGCACTGGATCTAGGCCAATTTGTCGTTGAACTCTTATCGGCTCGATGAATTGCAGTCTTGCCGGCCAACACCTCGCTAAGGTCCCGAGATTTCTCATATCGCACTGATCACAGCGTTGTGGCAACACGCGCGTGTTGGGTTTAATAGGGCCAGCCCTACCCGACAGCTTCGCGGACTTACTCAAAGGTGCCTTCGTCCCGCTCCATATAAATCGGTGGCCTTACCTTCCTCGCCTCGGCAATCGCCTGCCCATTGTGCTTTCCATCGAGCAGATTGCGGCACTGCTTCGCATCCTGAAGGAGCCCACACGCACGATGGTATTACTCGCCGTGTTCACGGGCCTTCGGGTTGGGGAGTTGTTAGGCCTCAAGTGGAAGGACGTCGATTTTCAGAAGTTGGAAGTCCATGTCATCCGCTCGATCGTGATGCAGCACGTCGGGGACTGCAAAACCGAAGCCTCTCGCAAGCCGGTTCCGCTCGATTTGCGACTGTCTAAAGTTTTGTCGAACTGGCGGCTGCATAGTCCATACCCAACCGATGAGGACTCGGTATTCGCCAGTCCGCACAGCGGGGGGGAAACTGCCGTACTGGCCGGGTTCGCTGTACAAGGCGCACCTGGAGCCGCGAAAGAAATCGGAATCGTGCGCCATTTCGGTTGGCACACGTTCCGGCATACGTACGCGACGCTCCTAAAGGGGAACGGCGAGGACGTGAAGGTTGTTCAGGAGTTAATGCGGCACGCAAACATCTCGGTCACTCTGAACATCTACGCGCAGGCAATCACGCAAACGAAGCGAGACGCGCAGAGCCGAGTTGTGAGTTTGCTGCTCAACAAAAAACGATGAAAAACAGAGCACCGAGGCTTATCGGACCGTAGCGGACCTACAAAATTCCGGAGGGGATGTGCAAGTACTTGATTTTGTTGGCGTCCCCGACGGGATTTGAACCCGTGTTACCGCCGTGAAAGGGCGATGTCCTAGGCCGGGCTAGACGACGGGGACGATCAATAAGGCGGGACGCTGCCGTAAAGTGCCGCAGAACTCCTGATCGTACGGATACGATCCTACGAACACGCGATTAGAGCCCTGATCCTAAGAGCCTCACGCTCACAGCAATTTTAGCAGCGATTCTCCGCGGGTGTCAAAATCTGTGCGCGCCCAGAATCGTGTCCCAGAGTCCCGTCCTATAATTAGAAAGAAATCGGCCGACCGTTTCCGGTTACGTTTCGGGCGCGACATTGTTATTCTCAACTCGCACGATCCGCATTTCTAACGCCTATGTCTGATCCGCTCTACCTGAGCCTCTGGTTTCCCGATTTTTCTGGCCCGGCGATGCTGCCGCATATTCTCGCCGTGTTGCAGCAGTTTCCCTTCTCCGCCCAGCGGCCTGGAGTTACCTACGCCGCCGTGCAGCCGGTTTCGTGGAGCGAGGCGACCATCCTCGAACGCCGTTTTACCCCCGGCATCGGCGCTGAAGAAGCAGTCACGCTCGCGGCCGATCTGGTGCATGACGACTATGCCTACATCCTCGACGCGCATTGGGATCTGTGGACGCCCGACACCGCCGGAAGCGAGTGGAGCAAGGTCCCCGTGCCCGTCAAGTTCATTGCACAAGGCGAAGAATTTGATGACGGCACCTACGAACACACCGGCCACATCCAGATAGATTTTGGGCTGGACTCGCCCTTCCTGCAGGAGAACCTCGCTCTCACCGAGGAGACTCAGGTCAAGGTTCGCGCCAACGTCAGCAAGCTGGTCGAGTTCACGATGAAGGCGGAAAAGAACACACGCGCCACCGCGCGTCTACTCTGGTCAGAGTCAGAAGAAAATCTGGCGCAGAAACTAATCGCCCGCTTGCAGAAGGTGCAATAACAATTGCCATAAAAGAACAAAGGAGGACGCCGAAGAACACAGCGCCGGTTGCCTCTGTGATCCTCCGCGTCCTTATGGTTAAGATTCTGTTTCGTTCAAGCCGCTATTTGGTTCTCCCGCCCTCCACCTTGAGCGCCTCGGCAGCCGCAGCTTGCGCCGCCGCCAGCCGCGCCGTCAGCACGCGAAATGGTGAGCACGATACGTAATTCAAACCGGTGTGATAGCAGAACTCCACCGAGGACGGCTCTCCGCCATGTTCACCGCAGATTCCTACCTTGAGTGTAGGCCGCGTTTTCCGCCCGTTCTCCGTCGCCATCTTCACTAGCTGTCCCACGCCTTCCTGATCCAGCGCCGCGAACGGATCCTGTTTCAGGATCCCCTCCTCGATATATGTCGGAAGAATCTTGTTCACATCGTCGCGCGAGAAGCCGAACGTGGTCTGCGTAAGATCGTTGGTGCCGAACGAGAAAAATTCTGCCTCCTTCGCAATGTCGCCCGCCACCAGCGCCGCGCGCGGCAACTCGATCATCGTCCCAACCATGTATTCGATCTTCATTCCCTTCTCTTTGAACACTTCTTCCGCAACGCGACGCACGATGGCCCCCTGGTTCGCCATTTCCTTGAGCGTGGCCACCAGCGGAATCATAACTTCGGGAAGCACCTTCACACCCTTCTTCGCAACCTCGACCGCGGCTTCGAAAATGGCGCGCGCCTGCATCTCCGTAATTTCCGGATACGTAATGCCAAGCCGGCATCCACGATGCCCAAGCATAGGATTGAATTCGTGCAACTGTTCCACGCGGGCCAGCAGGGCCGGCAGCAATTTCTTCAGATCACCGACGCCCTTCGCGCCGTAGTCGGAATATCGCTTCACCAGCTCTTTCTTCTGCTTTGCATCCGCCTGCGGAAGCGTCGCGATTTCCACCATCAAGTCCTCGCGACGCGGCAGAAACTCGTGCAACGGCGGATCCAGCGTACGGATCGTAACCGGCAAGCCGTCCATCGCTTTGAATACACCCGCAAAGTCTTCGCGCTGTAGTGGCAACAATTTCTTCAGCGCAGCGCGCCGGTCTTTTTCGTTATCGGCAAGAATCATCGCGCGCATGTGCCGAATCTTATCTTTGCCAAAAAACATATGCTCGGTTCTGCAAAGCCCGATTCCCTCCGCTCCAAACGCACGCGCCTGAATCGCGTCCCGCGGAACGTCCGCATTCGCGCGAACTTTCATTTTGCGGTAGGGATCCGCCCACTGCATAAACCGCTGCAACTCCGGATCATCCGCCTTCGGAGGAATCGTATTCAGCTTGCCTTTGATCACGCGTCCCGTCGTGCCGTCGAGTGAAATCCAGTCGCCTTCCTTGAAGGTCTGCCCCTTCACGCGCATCTCGCGCGACTTTTCGTCGACCGTGATTTTCTCCGCCCCAGCCACGCAGCACTTGCCCATGCCGCGCGTCACCACTGCAGCGTGACTCGTCATGCCGCCGCGGGAAGTGAGAATACCTTTCGCCACTTCCATACCGTGAATGTCTTCCGGAGTCGTCTCCGCGCGGACCAGAATCACAGGCTTCTTCTCGGTATCGTGTCCCGCCATCTTGACCGCTTCATCCGCGGTGAATACGATCTGCCCCACGGCCGCACCCGGCGACGCTGGTAATCCCGTCGCCAGCAGTTCCACTTTCGTGCTCTTCTCATCCAGCCGCGGCACCAGAAAGTCATACAACTGATTCGGCTCGACTCGGAAGATCGCTTCTTCCTTCGTGATCAATCCCTCTTCCACCATCTGGAGCGCCACACGCACCGCCGCCAGTCCGGTGCGCTTGCCGTTGCGCGTCTGCAACATGTACAGCTTGCCGTCTTGAATGGTGAATTCAAAATCCTGCATGTCCTTGTAATGTTTTTCCAGACGCGTCGTGGTTTCGCGCAGCTGGTTGTAAACGTCGGGCATGATCTTGTGCAGTTCGAGAATCGGCACGGGCGTTCGCACACCTGAAACCACATCTTCGCCCTGCGCGTTCAGAAGAAACTCGCCGTAAAATTCTTTTGTTCCAATCGCGGGATTGCGCGTGAAGCCCACGCCCGTGCCGCTGGTGTCACCGAGATTGCCGTAGACCATCGCTTGTACGTTAACGGCAGTGCCGAGCATGTCGTCGATATTGTTGATGCGGCGATAATGTTTGGCGCGGTCGTTCTGCCACGAGCGGAACACCGCGTCCCGAGCCATTACCAGCTGCTCGTGCGGATCCTGCGGAAAGTCGCGCTTGGCGTGCTTCTTCACCACCTTCTTGTATTCGGCAATCACTTCCTGCAACGCCTTCGCGTCGAGATCGGTGTCGAGCTTCGCCTTCTTCTGCTTCTTCTTGTGATCGAACACCTCATCGAACTTCGCCTTCTCAATTTCGAGCACCACGTTGCCGAACATCTGAATCAGCCGCCGGTAGGAATCCGCTGCGAACCGCGGATTGTTACTCAGCTTCGCCAGCGACTCCACACTTTTGTCGTTGAGGCCCAGATTGAGAATCGTATCCATCATGCCCGGCATGGAAAACTTCGCACCCGAGCGCACGCTCACCAGCAATGGATTCTCGCCCGCGCCCAGTTTCTGCCCCTGCAGCGCTTCCAACTTCGCCAGCGCATCTTCCATCTGCCGGTCAACTTCTTTCGACGCACCGCCGCTCCGCATGTACTCGCGACAAGCCTCCGTCTGAATCGTGAACCCCGGAGGCACCGGCAACCCGGCATTGGTCATCTCGGCAAGGCCCGCACCTTTGCCGCCGAGCACATCTTTCATCTTGCCGTCGCCATCAGCCTTGCCGCCGCCAAAAAAGTAAACGTACTTGGTCGCGGACTTCTTCGCGTCTTGCTTGGTTTCCTGCTTGCCAGTCTGCGCGGCAGCTTCGGGGAGAGTAATCGTCGCCATAACTATGAGTCCTTTGTCTAGATTTTCGTAGCTCCGGCATCTCGCCGGCAGTCTGTTGCCTGGGTTTTCGTAGCGCCAGCGTTTTCGCTGGCCATCTGTTGTCTGGATTTTCGCAGCGCCGCCATCTCGCCGGCAACCTGTCCCTCTAAAGCCGGCTGCCAGCAATATCAGAGCCCCGGAGGGGCGTCGCGATAATAGCCCGGCGCCTCAGCGCCGGGTCCGGCCGCAATAGAATCCAAGTCCCATAAGGACGGCAGGAATGCCTAAGCCTTCCCTTCGGTCACGATCTCAGAAAAATCCGCGATCGTAGAAAACTCCTTCAGCAAAGTTCGCAGCAGCGCCAACCGGTTCGCCCGCACGCTCTCGTCGTCTACCATCACCATCACCTTGTCGAAGAATGCGTCCACAGGTTCCCGCGCCGTGGAAAGAAACAGCAGCGCTTCACCATACTTCCCTTCTTTCTGCAGCGCGCCAACTTTCGGCCCGTTGACCTCGACATAGGCCGCCAGGGCTTTCTCTTCCGGAGCGGAATCAGGTAGAGGTTCAAACTTCCCCGCTATCGCAATTCCCTTCTCGTCCGCCTGCTTCAGAATGTTCCTCATCCGCTTGCAGGCCGCGCCAATCGCCTGAAACTCGGGCATGTGCAAAACCTGCTTGACCGCTTCGGCACGTGCCAGCGCATCCACTACGTCATCCGCATCGGCTCCCAGCACTGCTTTCACCACGTCGTAGGCGTAGCCGCGCAAATCCTTTAAATAAAATTCCAGCCGCTCGCGGAAGAACGCTCTCACCGACGCATCGAACGTCGATTCGTCGACGAACTTTTTCTCCGCCTCGGATTTCGCATATCCCGAGCGCGCATCCCGCATCATCGGCGTCAAGCGCAGCGGCAACTTCTTCTCCGCAATGACCTTCACGATGGCATTCGCCTGCCGCCGCAGCGCAAACGGATCCTTCGACCCGCTCGGCACCAGCCCCAGCGCAAACATGCCGGCAATCGTGTCGGCTTTGTCGCCGATGGAGAGCACGGCCCCTTCGTTCGACCGCGGCACTTCGTCTTCCGTCGATTCAGGTTTGTAGTGATCGTAAACCGCATCTGCAATAGCGAGGCGCGTCGCCTCCGGCAGACTCGGATCCAGTTGCTGCACCCGCGCATACAACCCGCCGACAATGCCTTGCAGCTCAGTGAATTCTTTCACCAGTTCGGTGGTCAGGTCAGTCTTCGCCAGGCACACAGCTTTGTGAATCACGCCCGGACGCACCGTCGTCCCGTTTTGCTTCAGGATCTCGCTCAGCCAGCTGCACAGCCGCTGCACGCGCAGCGTCTTGTCGTAGTAGCTTCCCAGATCTTTCTGAAACGTCACATGCTTGAGCAAATCCAGACGCTCCAGCAGCGACTTTTTCTGATCTGTCTCCCAGAAGAATCGCGCGTCGTTGAAACGCGCCCGCAGCACGCGTTCGTTCCCGTGCCGGATCAGTCCCTGCGGATCGCTATCGGTATTGAGCACGGCCAGAAAATGCGGCAGCAGTTTGCCCTCGGCATCTTCGACTGCAAAATATTTCTGGTGATCACGCATCACCGTGACCAGCACTTCCGCCGGCAACGCCAGAAACTGCGGATCGAAACTTCCCAGAATCACCGACGGAAATTCCGTCAGGTTCACCACGGTATCAAGCAGCGTCTTGTCTTCGCGCCAACGTGCGCCGGGGACAGTGCGGGTAGCAGTATCGAGCGCCTTGCGAATCTGGTGCTCGCGCTCCCCGCGCCCCAGAACCTTAGCCGCCCGCAGAGAATCAATGTAGGAGGCTCCAGCGCGCGCTATAGTCACGTTCTTGTCGGAGAGAATCCTGTGCCCGCGCGAAATTCTCCCCGCGCGGACTCCGCCGAATTCAAGCGGAACCGTTTCTCCATCAAGCAGCGCCACGAGCCAGCGCACCGGCCGCACGAATCTTTCGTTCGGCTTGCGCCAGTACATATTCTTCGGCCAGTAAATCGTGGAAATTTCCTTCGGCAGATTCTCCGCGAGAATCTCGGCGGTCGTGCGGCCCTTTTTCGTAACTTTGGCGGCTACGTACTCGCCTTTGGGCGTGCTGACTCTTTCCAGCTGCGCGACATCGACTCCGGATTTCTTTGCGAAAGCGTGAGCCGCAGGCGTGGGCTGCCCATCCTTATAAGCCACGTTCACCGACGGTCCAGTAACTTGCTCCGTGACGTCGGCCTGCGCCGCAGAAATTCCCGATGCCAGCACCGCCAGCCGCCGCGGCGAATCGAAGCGCGCAACTTCGGCCGCCGCCAGCCGCTCGCGGCTCAGCAGCGCGGTGATACGGTCGCGCAATTCCAGGGACGCCGCGCCAATCATCCGCGCGGGAATCTCTTCGCACCCGATCTCAAGTAGGAAATCTGCCATCTTCTTAACTCGTTTTCGTCCTGAGCGGAGCAGGATGATCCGCTTCGCGAATCATTCTGCGGAGTCGAAAGATCCCTATCCCCTCTACTGTTCCGTCCTGATTGTTCTTCTCGCTACCCGAACCCGAGTCCCGCACCGCGATGTTCCTTCTCGCGATTAGAGATTCTTCGACTGCGTGGAAACTTCGCTTCGCGAACTTTCGACGCCGCTCAGGATGACAAACCCATGGGATGCGTCTGACCTGCGTGAGCGGCGCTGCGCGACGGACTCTTCCGAGATCAAATCGTCGCCGGCGCCAATTTTTCGTGCTTGGCTTTCTTCGCATGCACAGGTTCAGGTTCTTCGGACTTCTCCGATGAGGCTGCCACATCTTCGCTCTTCTGTTGATCTACCCAAGCCTTCGCAATTCCCACGGCCAGCGCCCGCACCCGCGCAATTACGCCCACGCGTTCGGTCACCGAAATCGCGCCACGCGCGTCGAGAATGTTAAACATGTGCGAACACTTCAAACAAAGATCGTAGGCACCGAGAAGCGGAAACCGCGCCTTCGCTGCCGCAATCCCGTCGCCCTCGGCGTGATCTTTCCCCAGCGCCGCATACTTCTCCAGCAGTCCCTTGCATTCTGCCTCGCACAAATCAAAGTGCTTCCAGGCCTTCTCCACGTCCGCCAGTTCGAAATTGTAGACCGAGAACTGCAACTCGTCGGCGAGGCGCACGTCGCCATACTTAACCTGGGTGCCCGTCTCTGGATCGCGCGCCCACACGATGTCGTAAATCGAATCTACATCCTGAAGGAACGCACCGATGCGCTCCAGGCCGTAGGTGAGCTCGGCTGAAATCGGAAACAGATCCACGCCGCCGCACTGCTGAAAATATGTGAACTGCGTGATCTCGAGGCCGTCGAGCATCACCTGCCAACCCACACCCCATGCACTAAGCGTGGGAGCTTCCCAGTTGTCTTCTTCAAACTTGATGTCGTGCTGGCGCAGGTCGATGCCGAGCGCGCCCAGCGACTCGAGATATAACTCCTGCACATTTTCCGGAGGAGGCTTCAGGATCACCTGCAGCTGCATGTGCTTGAACAGCCGGTTCGGATTCTCGCCGTAACGCCCGTCCGCCGGACGCCGCGAAGGCTGCACGTAAGCCACCTTGTAGGGCTTGGGCCCGAGCACACGCAGAAAAGTTTCCGGAGCCATCGTCCCCGCACCTACTTCGACATCGTAGGGTTGCTGCAGCACGCATCCGCGCTCGGCCCAGAAACTTTGCAGCCGCAGGATGAGTTCCTGGAACGTCGGCGAATTGGAAGTGGATGGATGCACTGGCTCAGCTCTTAGATGTTAGCTCTGAACTCTTAGCTTGTTGCCTTTGGGCCAAACATCTGACAGCTGCGACGGCGTCACGGATACGCCGCGTCGCATCGTCGCTTCCGACCCCTAAAGAGTCATTGGAGCCCAGCAGGTAATCCATGATTGTAATGGAAGGGGCGGGTGGACGTCAGCTGGCGATGGCGGTTCTCGTCGCGTATTTACAAAACATTCCTGAAGGAACACTGTGGAAAACGTCGGGGGAAATCCGGCTAAGTCGCCGATAATTTCGACCGGCGGTGAGGAGAAAGGAGTTAAGTTGTGGAAAAAGTGTCTACTTTTGTGAACGTTTGAGTACACGAAAGTGGACTTGAGGGAGGGCCTGTTTCTGAGGTCATCCGAGGAAGCCGGGGAACTGGGTTCAACGGTAGGCTTCCCTGCGGTTGCGAACGGCGGTGATGTCGATGGCGCTCTTGGATTTGTGATCGAAAAATACCCGGTAATCGCCACAGCGGATGCGAAAACCGATGAGGGTAGCTTTAAGCTTCTTCACTTC
>DATNKB010000324.1:0-5171 GCA_035603595.1 Candidatus Dormiibacterota bacterium | reverse complement strand
ACGAACCAATCCCTCCTTGACCTTCCTTTCCGCTGATTGCGAAACAGGTAAGAATCTGGGGCCATTACTTATACAACGTTTGTTTAACGATGTCAAATGTATTATACTTCCGTGAAAAGGCACCGTTCAGCAGCCAAGGGGGAATTCCTAGATGCCGCGCCACCCTGACTTGGAAGTGGAAGGGCACGTTCTGGATGCAGCATACCGGTTGTGGCGAAGCAAGGGCGAACGCGGGCTGACGATGCGGGCTGTGGCGCGCGAAGCGGGGACAACAACGCCCACGGTGTACCAGCGATTTCGAGACAAGCGAGAAATTCTGGAGGCTTTACGACTGCGCGCGCAGATGCAACTCTTCGCTGCAGTGAAAGGGTCGCGAGCGGTTGCCCAATTCTGCCGGCGCTATCTGGACTTTGCAGCGAGCCACAAGCACGAGTATGAGTTGATTCATGCGGACTGGTCTGCGCGGCTGCACCGCGACGAGCCGAGGCCGTCATTCGAGTTACTGCAACGCCGGCTGGCGGATTGCCTGGGCGGAAAACCGAAGGATCATCGGCGGTTGACGCTAGCGATTGCGGCGCTCTCGCACGGAACCGCGACGCAATTGCTGATTCCCGGGGTGCAGGAGAGCGTGGTGAGAGAGCTGCGACAGACCTGCGTGATGGCAGCGGAGAGTTTGGTGGAGTCCGCGCGGAAGAATGGGCGGCGGAGAGGGAAATGAAGCGCGAAAGCAAGCGGAGTCATTGCACCGGCGAAGGTCGGTGCCACCGCAAATCTGAGGGCTTCGAGGCACTTTGAGATTGGTGGTGAGAAGCGGATTTATCAACATCTATCTGCCCGCGCTGTGGATCAGAGATGGCCAAAAGCCCCATGAGACGCAGGTGCTGTTAGCTCGGCCACGCTTACCAGACTGCGGGTCGGCCTTCGCTTCCGCGAGGATCTTGTGCTTGTCCATTTCGACAGAGTAGATCGGTGCCGTATCGGCCGAGCTATGTGAGCAGGCAAGCGGAACAGAAAAATCAGCTGCGTCACGATCACCACAGATTCGAAAGTGGTGCTCGATTCGAGGGGTTCCTGTGTTTGCGGCGGCTACTTGCGGGTGGCCGACTAATCGGGTGTTGACGACGAACTCTTGGTGAAAGCCCTTTACGTACCGCGAAGGTAGTGCCATATTCAACCTCCCAGCGGCTGCAAATACAAAATAACCCATCGACGGAGGACTAAAGATATGCAGTCCAAACCTAGCATTGTCTTCTGCCACGGGCTTTGGGCAGACGGTTCCTGCTTCAACAAATTAATCGTTCCTTTGCTGGCCGAAGGGTACGAGTGCATTGCGTCGCAGCACGGCCTCAACTCAACGGCAGAAGACGTCGCCGTAGCGAAAGCAACAATCGGAAGAGTAAGCAGCCCGGCTATCCTTGTCGGCCATTCCTACGGCGGAAGCGTCATAACCGGCGCAGGAACCGACGACCGTGTCGCGGGGCTGGTATACATCGCGGCGCTCGCTCCGGACGCCGACGAGACATCTCAAACACAGCAATCCAACTTCCCGAAGACGGATGTCTTCTCTCACATCGACGTCAAGGACGGACGCATCTGGTTGCTTCCAGAAGGCATTGACTGTTTCGCCGGTGATTTGCCCGAGAATGAGAAAAAGCTTGTTTTAGCGACGCAGGGAGCTCCGAAACCCGACTTGTTCGAAGCTAAAGTCGGAGGAACCGCCTGGAAATCAAAGCCCAGCTGGTACATCGTCGCCAAAAATGACCGCACGGTTCATCCAGATCTAGAGCGCGCTTTGGCCAAGCGCATGGGCGCAACCACCTACGAACTCGAAAGCAGCCATGTGCCGATGCTTTCCCAACCGGAACGCGTTCTCGACGTAATCCGCACAGCCGCGAACGCCGTTCGAGAACGATCCACAGCAGCAGGGCGGTGAGTTCGGGCGTATCACTGATCACCATGTTTGGGGTCAATTCCGGGCGGCTTGGATACATGTTGATAACAAGGATTTCTCAACAGTTATCCGGCTAGGTCCCACTTTTAAAGCCCAAGTCGTGACAGTTATTGCAGCTTCGCGTACTCCGTTTTGGCTTCCTTCAGGATGGGAATGTCGGGGTCGGCGTCTTTCCATAGCGTGAGGAAGTCGTGATAGGCACCGCGAGACTTGATGCGGGCAATATCCGCCGTGTCGCCCGTGGAAAATTGTGCCTGTTGGGAGTACGCCCGCGCGAGACCTAGGCGGGCCAGAGCACCCCAAGCGAAGTTTCCAACCATTCCCTGGTGGTCAACGAATTTCTGAAATTCTGCGGCCGCGTGGTTTCCGTCGTGCAGCGCGAGATACACCTCTCCACGAACAAAAACCGGAACCAGTATTACAAGATTGTTGGCGGTACCAAGCTCAATCGCACTCGTTTGCTTGAGCAATTCGATTGCTCGATTGGATTGGCCGCGATCCAGCGCAGTCGCAGCGCGGATGGTGGGCAACCAGTACCTCTGAACCAACGTGCTAAGAGGAAATTCTTCGTCGAGCTGAGAAGCGAGCTCTTCCGCACTGCCTGGATCGCCCGCCCGAGCTAAGACGAGCGCGACCATCGCCATCACGTCGCGATTCACACCCAATTTTATCGCGGCCTTGGCTTCATTGCGGGCAGTTTCCGCGTAGCCGGCTTCCACCTCACGCATGGCAGCTTCTGAATCATAGAGTGCCGCGGTCTCCTTTGCGTCATTGTGCGCGGCAGAATCCATTGCTCGACGAGTCAGTTCGCGAGCATTTTTGAACTTGCCGTACCAAGCCTCCGTGTCCGCTTGCGCAGCTAGCATCAGGTCCTCGATGCCAGGCTTTCCCGTGCCGGAGAAGAGCAGCTGCGCCATCTGGGATGCGTTGCCTTTCACAAATGCGAGGGCGTAGCGGTTGGCCAGAAGAATTTCGCCTTGGAGCTTGCGCTCCTCCGCTTGCTTGTAGATCGCTTCGGCTTCATCCAACCGATTGAGAGCAACATAGGCGGCACCGAGATTGAGATAGTTTATTCCGCCGTTGGGCTCCAAGCGCAGCGCTTCGCGAGATTCTTCCGCTGCTTTTTCGTAGTTGCCTAAGGTGAGGTCGATGAAGACCAGATTGCTGTAAGGCGAGGAGTTTCTCAGGTAAGTCTGCTGCCAGAGTTGATAGATCTGTGCTGCTTTCTCCAGTTCTCCGGTGACCGTCTGATAGTAGGCCGCTTCAATGCCGAACCGTTCCCGTTCGCTCACCCCTTCACGAAACTCATATGCTTTCCGCGCGGATTCCTCTGCACGTTTGCCTTCGTTCAAGTTTCTGTAGCTGACCGCCAGACTCGAATACGCGAGGGCGAATTTCGGATCCAGTTCAATTGCCCGCTTATAAAAGGGCAGAGCTGCCGTGTCGCCCTTCGCGTACACCGTCTTAACCGCCAAGCTGTAGGCCTTGAGGGCTTCGAGTGATGGAGTGGTCGCTTCTTCCAACGGGGTAGCGTACTTTTGCACCGAGCTGAGGGACTCGCCGAGTTTTCGCCGCAGAGTTACAGAAGCACCGCTAAGGGCTTTCAGCACCTCTTCTTTCCCGGCGGCCTGCTGCTGTACTTCAGCAAGCAAATCACCGTCGTTGCAGTTAATGGCTTTCAAGCCGATGACGTACTGGCTGCCAAGGCTCGTTATCGAACCCGCAAGCATCGCTTTGCTTCCAGTGCGCTGACAAACGTCGCGCGTAATCTGCGGCGTCAGATGATCGCCGACAGGTTGCCCCATCAATTTCAGGGTCTGATTGATTTTGCTGTCGGAAATCAAGGCGAGAAACGGCGATTGCTGCAGCTGAACCGAAAGTCCTTGCCTGAGCGTGTCATCAAAGACGGGATCACCAGTCTTGTTGTCAAAATCGGAGAGAACGATCGTGTCCTTGTTGCTCAGAGCGTGAGCCCGCCGCACGAAATAGAGCCAACCGCCCAGAGCCAGTCCTATCATCGCGATCGCTGCACCTGCGATCGCCATCCACTTCCGAGAGCGAGGCCGAACAGCAATGCTCGGGAGTGAAGATGTCTGATTCGCGGATTCCTTGGGTTCTGGCTCGGCAGTCACCAGCGCGGCAGGGCGACCTGAATCAGAGTCGCGCTTCAGTCTCTGAAGATCGCAACGAATTTCCGAGGCGCGTTGGTATCGCAGGTTCTTATCCTTCTCCAACGCCTTGGCGATCATTTCTTCCAGCTTCGGCGGGACATCTGGATTGAGTCGCACTGGGGAAACCGGAGATCGATTTAGAATTGCTTCGGTGATGACTGCGGAACTTTCGCCGCGAAACGGGAGCGAGCCAGTGGCCATTTCGTACAAAACCACGCCGAACGAGAAAAGATCGGAGCGCCCATCCAATTCGCGGGCACGAACCTGCTCGGGAGACATGTACGCGACGGTGCCCACGGCTACACCAAGGCTGGTGAGATCCGGTTCAGTTCCTTCCGGAGATGCATCGGACGAGAGGGTTGTCTCGGGCGACCTTTCATCGCGATTCTCGAACAGCTTAGCTAAGCCAAAGTCCAGAATCTTGACGTGGTCCCTCCTGGTCACAAAGATATTCGCCGGCTTGATGTCGCGGTGCACAATGCCTCGTTCGTGAGCGGCGTCGAGTCCTTCCGCAACCTGAATCGCCAAAGCCAGAACCGCTTCGAGCTCCATGGGTCGGCCGCTGATGCGATGCTTCAGAGTCACGCCGTCGAGAAATTCCATAACGATGAAGATCTGGCGGTTCTCTTCGGCGATGTCGTGAATCGTGCAGATATTCGGATGGTTCAGAGCGGAGGCAGCCTTGGCTTCATGCCGGAATCGCCGGTGAACATTGGCGTCCTGTGCCATATCATCAGGGAGGAATTTGAGGGCGACAAAACGGCTGAGCTTAAGGTCCTCGGCCTTAAAGACGACACCCATTCCGCCGCCACCGAGCTTTTCGATGATGCGGTAGTGGGAGATTGTGCGGCCGAGAATGGATGAGGAATCAACCACTTCGCGGGCATCTTAGCCCGCTTCCAGATAACTGTCGATAACATCTCTAACGAAGTCGGCTCCGTCAAGAACGTTTTGTCTTAGTTTTTTATTTTTCTGAGCACACCTGTCTGTCTGCGCAGCAGCGTTTGGTCGATTTGCTCTCGCGATTTCTGCTTCTTTCCGTTTCACGT
>DATNKB010000323.1:0-13652 GCA_035603595.1 Candidatus Dormiibacterota bacterium | reverse complement strand
CTCGTCTCGCCGGCGCGGCTATGTGTACTTTCCGGGCTTTAGCGAAAAGTGGTATTCCCAAAATGTTGGCACGATATTTCGTGGCGTGGAAGGAGACTGGTTCTTGTCCCGGCCCGTGTGGGACACCACCGTTGAGCCCCTAATCGCGAACGCATCAGAGTGCGACGCTCGCGAATTGGAAAACCCCATCAAGCCCGTTGACCCGATATATTCAAAGGCAATCGACCTAGCGGAAGTCCTGCGTGAACGCGGCTTAACAGTCAAATGCGTCCTGCCGTCTAAAATGGCCAACACGTTTGAAGGTCAAGCCGGCGCCGCACTGTATCGAACCAACCACGGAGATTTCGAAGCGCTGTTTCTCAAAAAACCTGCGACTTTTGCATCGGTCAAGCCGACCGAAGCAGAGAAGAACGGGTTCTACTTTTACTCTTTTGAAGGGAGGCCGGCAACGTCTGGATGGACCAGTTCAAGGCGTGAATACTTTGTTAAAAATGGGAGCCAGATGCTCGTAACGCGGGAGGAACAACTCGCGGTTTACCTCGACAAAGAGTTGAATTCGCATCGACCGTTCCGAAGAGGCCGATAAGCTTCGGACTATCACAATTCGCTGCGGTGGATAGGTGTTGAGAAATCCGCTTCGCACCAGCTATCTCAAACTGAGATAGGTAGTGATAATCCCTGTTCGCAACACCTATTGGATCTTCTTTGTCCTCGTGACCGAAAAAACCTTCCCCTCGAATGGTTCGCAGAGAATTTCCCACTCGACTGCGTGTCCGTCACTAAGATCGGCGTTGCCGGCAATTACCCAGTACAGCTCGGCGAGAGACTTTGGCTTTTTGTTGGTGCCGCAATCGGAATTCAGTTGAATCTATGTGCATCGACCCGACGAAGGGTTCAAGAACATTCAGGGGGACGACTCTCAACAACTCTGCACCTTGATTCGGCCCGAATTTTGCTCCGGCCTGTTTCAAAGCCTCAGCGAGCTCTTTGTCGGACCAACCCTGATGAGAATCAACTTGTTTGCGAATTCGATCGTTCTCAATTTCTAGAGCGGCCTCTGGTGAACGAAAGGAAACCTGATCGAGAATGTTGTCCCGACCGAATTCAAAGTGAGCGGCAAGGACTGGATGACGCTCAGTCGCTGGGGATGATTTGCCCGACCCGACAATTTCCATGTGGCCCATTTCCACTGGGCCAATCTCTACATCAAAGGGAGGCATCGAAGTCCAGGGCATGTCGAATGACCCGAACGTGGTAACGCTCATAATGTAATTCTTGCCGGTGAGTTCAGGATACAAAGCCCGAAGCATCTCTTGAGCGGACAAGACAGTCATTGACGATGACCTCTCGCGCTGCGCCCGAGAAGCGCTGCGCACAGGAAGCAATAGTGCGGTTAACCCGACTGCGACGGCGATACTTGGACGCCTGCTGAGCGAAGTTGAGCGCCGCACGAATCACCTCCAAGGCAATACTTAGCACACGCGGCACCACCGCAATTCCGGCCGAAAAGGAATGTAATGTAGTGTTGGACACCCACTTACGAGAATAGGTGTCGAGAAATCCGCTTCGCACCAGCTATCTCAGATTGAGATAGGTGGTGATAATCCCTGTTATCGACATCTATCCGATAGGCGATGAATTTCGGATTGTCGTTTCTCACGTTTACGCGTTTGCACAAAAGTGTGCAAAAAGGAACAGTTCTCCCCGTTGATTTTATTGCAGTATCCCGGCGTTATGAGAAACCCCCTCAATCCAAACAATCGTCATCGGCCTTTTCCTCGCCGACTAGCTTTTCACGCGAAGCTACGCGAAAACAGCGCAAGGGATTCAACTAACGCGGAAAAAGGAGCCTACAATGCGCGATCTCTACGAGTCTGACCTGAATGGAAACCGTCAATCGCGCAAATTGCGTGCGAGTGAGTTTTTCTCCGAGCTCGGAGCGGCGGCGTTGAAGGACTTTGATGCTCTGAAGACCATCGTAATGTTTCCGGGTGGAGCGGCGCTATTCCACGAGCAACAGAAAACTCACGGCGTCTTCGTGCTCTGTGCAGGAGAGGTGAAATTCTCAATCAGTTCCAGTGCAGGCAAGGCGCTGATTCTGAGAATCGCCAAAGTCGGCGATATCCTTGGGCTAGCGGCTACCTTATCAGGTAGCCCCTACGAAGCAACCGCTCAGACAGTGAATCCGTGCCAGCTGGCCTTTCTACGAGGCGACGCCTTTTTGCGTTTTGTCGCCACACACCCCGAAGCATATCGAGGGGTAGTGACGCAGCTTAGTAGACTCTACAGCGAAGCCTGCGACCAGTTGCGGATCGTTGGCCTGTCGGCTTCCCCTTCGGAAAAGCTGGCTCGCCTCCTTCTGGACCGTTCCTCTGAGATGAAGAATGCCAAACAGGCGACGTCGATCGTCCCCTCGCTGACGCACAACGAGATTGCCGAATGCATCGGCACGAGTCGGGAGTCGGTGACCCGCGCCTTGAGTGATTTTAAGAGGCGGAAGCTGGTGGTGTTGGAAGGTTCCACGCTCACGATCTCCAATCGCCCAGCTCTCGAAGCGATTGGGTGCCATTAGGCGGGCGAGCAGTTTTTCAAAACGTTTGGCGAAGGCATCGCTGAGCCCAAAGCCTCATTGCCACAGCGAGGGCGCCCGCAGTGCTTGAATTAGCTCGCTATCGCTGCCTTCGCGGACGTTTCCTCCCTGATGCCGAGTACAACGCGCCCATTTACTTGGCCTCTTTTGAGCCGGCTGAAGACGTCATTAATGCATTCCAGTGGCAATGTCTCAATGGTCGCCCTTACTTTGCCCTCTGCGGCAAACGCAAGCGCTTCTTCAAGGTCCAGGCGAGTGCCAACGATGGAGCCCCGTATCGTGTTGCCGTTCAGAACTATGTCGAAAATCGAAACCGGAAACTCCCCGGGCGGAAGCCCATTGAGCACGCAAGTCCCACCGCGACGAAGCATGCCGACGGCTTGCTTGAACGCGATTAATGAAACCGCCGTTACCAGCACTCCATGCGCGCCGCCGATTTGTTTTTGGATTTCCTTCGCGGGGTCCTGTGTTTTCGCATCAATCGTGATCTCGGCTCCAAGCTTGCGCGCGAGCGCCATTTTTTCTGGTCCCAGGTCCACCGCCGCGACGTGCAGTCCCATGGCCTTCGCGTATTGGATAGCCACGTGGCCCAATCCGCCCACTCCTGAGATCACAACCCATTCACCGGGTCGCGCCCCAGTCTGTTTCAATCCTTTGTAGGTCGTGACGCCGGCGCAAAGGATCGGGGCCGCATCCACAAACGGGAGATTCTTGGGAATTCGCCCTAAGTAATCTGCATGCCCCAATGCGTATTGCGCAAAACTTCCGTTCACTGAATATCCGGAGTTTTGTTGCTCCAGGCAAAGCGTTTCCCATCCGGACAGACAGTACTCGCAATGTCCGCACGCGCTGTGCAGCCATGCGATTCCCACGCGATCGCCTTCTTTCAAATGGGTGACCCCCGGTCCGACAACTGCCACAATCCCTGCTCCTTCATGACCAGGCGTGAAGGGCAGTGTTGGCTTGATTGGCCAATCGCCGTCCACAGCATGCAGGTCCGTGTGACATACTCCAGTCGCAAAAACTTCTACCAGTGCTTGCCCTGGGCCAGGTGTTGGGATTGGAACTTCTCGCACCACCAACGGCTCGCCAAATTTCTCAACGACCGCTGCTTTCATAGTTCTTGTGTTTGGCACTTTTTTACCTCCTTTTCCACCCGAAATGCCCCCACTCTAGCGCTGGTTCGAACAGCTGTATGTCTCATTTGGCACACTCGTTTGTGATCTGGATTACACTGGCGGCTGGGGTCGATTGGACAAGAGTTCGACGCCCGAACATGCTTTGTCGAATACCGTTGAGATAGGCCGATTGGGTACGACTCGACTACTATCGTCGTGAAAGAGTCTTGGCTCGATATTCGCCGCAAATTTCCCGCAAGAAGACGCCTTAGAATGTTCAAAGGAAAATCGATCGATGTGCGGTCTTCTTTGCCAGTGGATTACTGTTGCGAAATCCGCTTCCCACCATCTATCTCAGAGTGAGATTGGTGGTGATAATGCCTGCCTGATGCGTCGCCCCGAAATCAGCAAAGGCCAAGGGCGCTTCTTAGCTCTCTTCTATGAGGTGAGCGCTCTCCAAAATTCACGGCAAAACATTTTCAGCTCGGTGTTACATGATTGATTCGTTCGGCGAGTTGTCTGGCGTAAAAGCGGTGGCGGCAGAGGTGACATCTATAGGGGCGAACACCTAAGAATAAGAAACGAAACTTGTCAAACGGACTAAGACTAGAGCGCCTCACAATCTTGCTTCCACACGATGGGCATTCGTGCTCTGGCTTTATCGCTCGTTTTTTCTCAGGGCCAAACATGGGACAAACAGTTGCTGCTACTAAGGATTGTAGCGCGCCCTCTCAAGACTCTATTCCGCTTTTGTATAGCGTCTAGTCATTAGGTCTCGCATTAAACGGATTACTGTGAATCGATTCACACCCCTATGCTCGGGCTTTGTACGAAGCGATGCTCTCCAGTTTGGCACACTTCCGTGATAATTCATTCTGGCGGAGGGGTAGAGGTTGGACTGTGTCTTGAAATACTCGCCCGCGCGGACGGCCAGATTATCGCGCGATTGCGCTTGTAGATTGGATCGAGCGCGCCGACGAGGACAGACTGTAGAACCGACGGTCGCAATCCCTGCATCGGAATGGACGTACAGGTATCACCCGCAAAATGGTTAATTCGAACACGCCTCTTCGTTTCGATCGGCGGAGAGCTTTGCTGCTACAAGTCGGACAGGAAGCGGGCACCGTGCGTCTCCTCTTTTACAAATCATCGACAAGCTGCAATTCGCATCGTTGACGATCCGGATCACCGTTAGACTGTGTTTTGTACGTCGCCTGCAGCCGAATCGGATAATTCGTGAATCGAAACTTCAGAATGGCGAGGAAACGGGATCGCCGGCCCAGCCCTGGTTGCACAGCTGTCGCCGTGGCCTCGCCACCTACAAGAGAGATTAAGTCGGAAGCCTAGTTTAAGCTGTTCACTTTTGCACAGTCCGGTTCGGTCGGGCTTGTTAGCATGGTGTTATGTCAGATGATATGTTCGAAAAAGCTCGTGAGGCGTTCTTCGGAACCGTAATGACACCACCGAAGCCCAGCCCGTCTTCAGCCGAGTTCGTCAGACCACGAAACGATTCCTCCCAAAAACAGGTCACCCCTTCCGCCGACGGGCACGAGGCAGCTCAGCCGCCCGTTCTCACTTGATAGTTAAGTCTTCCTTGGCATCGCCACCCGGCGGACGTTTCGGACAGGATAGATGTTGCGAAATCCGCTTCTCACCAGTAATCCGGCGGAGCAAAATAGGCTTTGCTGAGCCCCACAAGGAGTCCGGAATGCCTCACGAATCGAACGTGTTGAAGCGGGCCGCATTAGAGCTGCCGCCCGACAACCTTCAACGCAATCTCGCCGTCGCGCAACCCAATGCCGATCAAAAGCTTCCTCACATTGGGTTAGTGGGTGACACCTATACTATGCTTCTCACCGGCAACGACACCGCGGGCCGCTTCTGCCTGATCGACATGCACATACCCCCAGACGGAGGACCGCCCCCTCACCGTCACGATTTCGAAGAAACTTTCATTGTGCTGGAGGGCGAACTCCAAGCTACCTTCCGTGGCACGAAACGGGTCGTCCGAGCGGGTGAGACGATCAACGTCCCAGCGAATGCGCCTCACCAGTTTCACAACTCATCCTCTCAGCCTGCGCGAATGCTTTGCATCTGTTCGCCGTCTGGTCCGGAGGGATTCTTCATGGAACTTGGCGTACCAGTTTCAACGCGCACGACGTCTCCACCGAAGCTCGATGAAGCAGCACAAGCAGAGTTCAAAGCGAAAGCCGCCGCACTTGCTCCGAAGTATCGAACCGAGTTGCTGCCGCATGCCTGAAGCTGCCTCGTAGTGAAGGTAGGGCAGTGGATATGCCTTGCCTGCACCCGAGCTGTCGGAGTAGTCGAAAACTCCTCCCGGAAGAATGGGTCGGACGTTCGGATCCGGATAGATGTCGAGCAATCCTCTCCGCACCAGCTATCTCAGACTGAGATAGGTAGTGATAATCCCTGTTCTCGACATCTATCTGATCTCAAAGTCCGGTGGCGTGTTTATTGCGACGTGGCGATCAGTTCGGATTGGCCCCCAGGCTTCCACATTGGAAGCACCGAGGGCCACTTGTTTGAAGGAAGATGGTGGCTGGAAAATTACGCTCGCACGCGATGAATCCGCTTTGTTATAGGAGGCGGCTGCCCTAAAAGCTTTTGCGAGACAGGACGCAGCTCTTCGGGGTGTTCGCGGAGATAAACCAGGAGGTGGCGCCTCTTTTCTTTCCCGCGCTCGGCGGCCTCTACAGGCACACAATCACGAATCGCTTCAGGCTGACGATCATTCACCCGGCGATAAATCGAGAGCCACATCTTCTTAATTGTGGGAAGCGAAACGCCGAGTGACTCGGCCAATTCATTGTCAGTTCCGCTCTCTCCCGCAAGGGCTGCGTGTAGCAGCCGCTGTTCGCTTCGGCTGAAGCCGAACCGCGGCGGCTGATAGTCGAACAGAGTGCCGACCCAGGACGTGGTCCATGAATCGTCCCGCTCGTGTTCCATGCTTCGTCTGACACCAACAACATGCGGTTTTCCGACGATTTCTTTCGGGTGTTTTTTGAAGGTCTTTTGGTAGCGACCAGCCACCGGGTTCCATAGTTGGGCGCCTGTCTGAATCGTCCATTGAAGTCGTTCTGTGCTCTCAATCTGTGGGCTGATAAGTTCATTCAACAGAAAGCCGCTGTGCTCCTCGATAAACGCGGTCATAACGTGCCCATGGATTTCGTTATTTGTCTCGAAGCCCGGGCGAATACAACCTTCCCAAACGATCAAATTCAGCCCACCACGCGAGTTTGCCTCTCGGAATTGACTATCTGGAAGGATGGGAGAATTGCCCGACAGAATCCTTTTTACCAGCTCCGGCCCGATCCAAAAACCCGGCGGTGCCTTCAGCTCACGCATGAAATCGTCGTTCACAAAGACAGAAACGCCGACAAAGCAGATCGGCGCGCGAGGTCCCTCGACTGTCTGAAATACGGTTGTGCGCTTTGCATCGCAGCCAATCAAACGCAGCCACGCCTTGGACAAATCCCCGATCCGGTTTCCATACCGTGGGCCGATCACGGGATGCGCCGCTACGATGTCAGCGCATTCCCGAACATCCTTCGGCTCCATTGGACGGTGACGTACGGTCACAGTAAGCTCCCGCTGTAATAGACGAGTTTGGCGGCTCCTCGCGCACGATTCACGGCGGTTTATGGTCCTATTAGGATACTTGTGTATAACACGTTCCTTGCTAGGATTCCGCACGGTTAAGACAGTGACGCGATCTTGGGCAGGCGTGATGAAAGATTCTCGATTGCTCCTACGAAAGATATTGATTCCGATTGTCTTTTTTGGAAACGATCCTGTCTTGCGGCTCACTATCTACCGATTGGTGATCTAGCCGAAACGCGGGCAGTTGAAGAAGCGAAAGGCGGAGGGTGGCCGCACTCGCCGCTCGCTATCCCGACTTGGTCAATAACCTCGGTACGCAGCCCCGGGCATCCTGCACAACGACTGCGCTCAACAGGAGGGACGATGAAAAGCTCTCGGTTACTCGCAGTTTCGGTCTGCGCTCTGTGCGCCCTCAGTGCTTGTGGAGGCGGTGCGAGCGGCGGCGGGAACAACGGAGGCGGTGGGAGCGGCAGCTCACGGGTCGCCACACACTTCAGCGTAACAGCTCCCACCACGGCATCCGTAAGCACTTTTTTTGGCATAACCGTGCTCGCGCTGGACGCCTCAAATCGCACGGTAACCGGTTATTCCGGGACCGTACATTTTACCAGCAGCGACCCTCAAGCCGTGCTTTCAGGCGACTCAACTCTCACAAATGGTGCAGGAACATTTTCGGCATCACTCGCGGGCCCAGGCAGCGAGACGATCACGGCAACCGATACACTCACCTCCACGATCACAGGCAGTTCAAGCGCAATTGATGTGGAGACGAATTCCAACATACACGGATTTCATCCCACCGGGGACATGGGATTCGAGCGCGAGTTGCACACGGCCACCTTGCTCGCCGACGGCAAAGTGCTCATTACAGGCGGAGCCAACAACACGGGCAATACGGGCATTCTGGAGACCGCGGAAATTTTCGATCCAGCCAATGGAACTTTCACTCCCACCGGAGCGATGACCACTTCGCGCTTTTCGCACACGGCCACCTTGCTCGCTCATGGCCCGGCTGCGACCAACGGCAAGGTGCTCATCACAGGTGGTGGCAACGATTCGGGCGATCTCGCGACAGCAGAGCTATTCGATCCCGCCACCGGAACCTTCACGGCCACCGGCGCAATGAAAGAGATGCGGTCTGAGCATACGGCGATGTTGCTCGCCAACGGCAAAGTGTTGGTGGCGGGGGGGACCGACGACAACGTAGCGGAACTATTCGATCCTGCCACCGGAGCCTTCGCGTCCACTACGGGCGCGTTGATAGTTGGAGGTCGATGGGGGTGTACTGCAACCTTGCTGAAAGACGGAACAGTGCTAATTGCCGGAGGTCGTGACGACGAAAATGTGTTCAACGCCTTTACGCTCAACAACGCCGAACTGTTCAATCCCGCCACCGGAACCTTCACGGCCACCGGCCTAATGACCGAGTTCAGGTACGGGCACACCGCCGCCTTGCTCAATAATGGCAAGGTGTTGCTGGCCGGAGGCATTAACGGAAATTCGCTTCAGGACGCGGAGCTTTTCGATCCAACAACGGGAACTTTTTCAGTGACGGGTCTTATGAGCACAGCGCGCTCTAATCACACCGCCACGTTGCTCAATGACGGCACCGTGCTTGTTGCCGGAGGATTTAGCTTCGTCACCGGCATCACTGCAACAGCCGATGTATTCGATACCGCGACGGACATGTTCGTGCCTACGGGCCGTATGGGGACCGCGCGATCCCAGCACACGGCTACACGGCTGAACGACGGCCGGGTGCTCATGACGGGCGGAGCTGATCCCGGCGGGTTCATCCGCACGGCGGAACTGTACAAGTAGCGCTGGCCAGAAACTGGGTTGCCGGACTCCTAGGTCTGGATAGATGTTGATAAATCCGCTTACCACCAGCAATCTCGAAATGAGATAGGTAGTGATAATCCTTGTTACCAACATCTATCTGGTAGTGCGTCCTTCTTGGCCGTGCATCTCTGCTTGAGCTACTATTTGAACTACGATAAGCGACTTCATCAGCGGCGGTTATTTCATCGTCAGACGAGCAAAACGGCCAAAGTATCTCTCGCTACTCGTACCGGAGACCTTTGTCACGCTTTCGAACTGCTTCACTGACGTAGCTCCAGATTTGTGGGCCGTCGACTGGGAGAATTACAGCGAGCAAAGTCGCGCAGAAGAGGCAGCTAAGTTCGGCATACCGTCATCAGTCATACCGCAACTTGTCGAATGGACTACTCCACGAGTTCAGTTTCCGTGTGGATTCTCACGTTTCGAAGATGCCCTTTAATTCTATGAACTTTTCGGCTGTACAGATACGACCATCGTCGTAGGCATTGGGTTGCACAGCAGCCTTGAGGCGTCATTCAAGAGTCAGCTTGAAAAGGAATCGAATAGAGGGTTGGGACTGTTGGAGAGAATCGAACGGCGAGAAACCTTGGGCGATGGTGGTGTCACAATGGGATACGAGCCACTCGGATTCGACGCAATGCACTTTCACTCATGGTTGTGCAACTATTCCCCAGAAGAAATACACGAAAGGGTCGGTGTACGAATCAACGACAACGGCCTTTTTTCAAGTTTGGCCGATGGGATACGGACAACAGATTTTGTGCGTGAGCGTGGCGAAAGAGCAATCTGGGAGCCTTGGCAGGTTGTAAATTACTCGACACAAAACCGGAACAAATGACAGACCGGCCCGACACGCTCCGGATAGATGTCGAGAAATCCGCTTCGCACCACCAATCTCAATCTGAGATAGCTAGTGATAATCCCTGTTCTCAACACTTATCCGCAAAGTACGCCTTGCTGAGATATTAAGCGGATTACTTCCGAGTGGTCCGTCGAACAGGAAGTAATCTCGATCACTCCCCGTAAGGAACTTAAGGTTACCGACCTCCATGGTCGAATATTCCTCCTCAGGGTTAGCTGGGTCGTGGGTTGAACTGGGAACAAAGCGCGAAAGTTTGCTCCAAGTGCTCGATGAAAATGCGAACTTTGGTGGACAGCCGGCGGCTGGCAGGCCGTACGGCAAGGATTGGCACTGTTCGCTCAAAGGCGGTCAGGAGACGGATGACACTGCCTTCTCTGAGTTCTGCGGCGAAGAGCCATGCTGGCGCCTGGGCAATCCCCAGATGTTCAAGGACACCCATCCGCATCTGTTCAATATCGCTGGTTCGAAAGACTCCTGTGGGGATAACACGGGTCGTGTTCTGTCCAGAGCCAAAGCTCCACGGCTGTGCGGAGCCCCGATCGACAAAGACGACCGATCGAAAGTGTTTGAGTTCTTCCGGGGATTTCGGTGCACCAAAGCGTGTGAGGTATTGAGGAGTGGCGACGAGAATGGTCATCGTCTGCGCGAATCTTCGCGCAACGAGAGTCGAGTCGGGAAGATCACCAGAGTGAATAGCTAAATCAAAGCCGTCTTCGATAATCGTTGTCGGGCTCTCCGATGCCGCCATCTCAACTGCCATATCGGGGTAAGCAGCAAAAAAAGCAGCCAGCTTTGACACCATGTGGAGGCGGGCAAACGTGGGCGCAACGGTCACACGAATGAGGCCTTTCGGTGCAGTTTGGCCCCGACCGATTCGTGAAGTCGCGTTTTCAAAGTCGTCGAGAATGCGCAAAGAAGAACCGTAAAATTCGCGGCCTGCCTCAGTCAGTGCGATGGAACGAGAAGTGCGGTGAATGAGTTCGGTGCCGAGTTCATCTTCAAGGGCGGAGATCTGTTTGCTCACAGCAGGTTGACCAATTCCACGTTCCTTTGCGACAGCGGAGAAGCTCCCTTTTTCAACTACTCGGACGAACATCTGCATTGCGTCGAATTTGTCCACGGCATCCTCCATATTCCTCTAGGGAATGGATTCTAAGCGAGATCTCTGCGTTATGCATTCCTATTGGGAATAGCTGGCATTCTCCAGACTGCTAAATCTGTTTGCAGTAATCACACATCACATAGGAGGTTTAAGGACTCCGAGCGAGATAACGGTCAGTTGAATCAGTGAATCGCTCACAAAAATTATATGGGGTCACATGTCTAAGTTAACCGAAAAAGTGGATCGCCGATGAAGAAGGCCGGCTCTATTGCGCAAGTGCGGGATGATCAAAACGCAACACATACCAAAGGGAGGAAAGTATCCAATGGCTAACATAGTGACGAAGCACAGCATCTCTTCCGAGCTAGCACAGAAAATGGTGGAGAAAGCGGTGGCGAAGGCCAGAGAAATTGGTGTTAGCGAGAACGTAGCGATTCTCGATGACGGGGGCAATCTCAAGGCATTCAGCCGGATGGATGGGGCCCCGATGCCTACCATCGAGATTGCGCTGAATAAGGCGTACACAGCTCTGTTCGGCGTCTCCACGCAGGAGTTTTTCAACTTTATCAAGGGCGACCGTCGCTTTTGGCTGGCATCCCCACGCTTGCGCGTGTGGCGGCGTGGGGTGGGGGGTTTCCCATTAAGGTGGACGGAGAAGTTATCGGGGCGATCGGGGTGAGCGGGGCGCCCGTGGTGCAGAACGATGTCGATTGCGCGAGAGCAGCCCTAGCACTCGTATCCGATGCGGTGCCTAGTGCACCGAATCGGTAGTCGGAGCCGACGAGGGCTTCATTGTTCGCGAGAGGGACTGGACGCCAAAGAGCTACTTGAGAGACGAATGGACTGCATCAGGAGAACTGATATGAATACACAGGTTGTTTTGATTACTGGTGCGCTGACGGGAATTGGTCGTGCCACAGCTCTTGCGTTTGCCAAAGAAGGCTCACGCATTGTTATTTCCGGCCGGCGCGAGGAAGAAGGCAAGAGACTTCTTGCTGAACTCCGCGAGCTAGGTGCAGAGGCTGAATTCGTCAGCTCCGACGTACGTCACGAAGAAGATGTACGAGCCTTAGTGGATAAAACTGTCGCGCGCTTTGGTCGGCTGGATGCTGCTATCAATTGCGCTGGAACGGAAGGCACACCCGGCCTAGTGACGGACCAGACCGCAGAAACATATGCCGCGACCTTCGACACAAACGTCCTCGGTACGCTGCTCAGCATGAAGCACGAGCTGAGAGTGATGCTTGTCCCGGGAAACGGTAGCATCGTTAACGTGTCGTCCACCTACGGCCATACTGGCGCTGCCGGCGCGTCTGTATACGCGGCGAGCAAGCATGCGGTCGAAGGACTGACCAAATCCGCGGCCCTCGAAGCTGCCTCTTCCGGGGTACGCGTCAACATGGTGGCCCCAGGTCCAATCGAGACTGAGATGCTGAACCGCTTCACCGGCAGTGCGGAGAGAAAGGCGGGTCTGGCGGCGACCGTCCCGCTCAAAC
Organism: Candidatus Dormiibacterota bacterium; assembly: GCA_035603595.1. Lineage (GTDB taxonomy): Bacteria > Acidobacteriota > Terriglobia > Acidiferrales > UBA7541 > Palsa-295. The sequence goes on along the minus strand of DATNKB010000323.1, from coordinate 1,021 downwards.
GAATAGGGAGACCCGAAGAGATCGCTCAGACCATCATGTTTCTCGCATCCGACAAGGCGTCGTTTATCACAGGTGCCTCATATCTCGTGGACGGAGGCAAGACAGCCCAGTAATTTCCTCGACCGTCGCGTTTCTTGGTTCACACACGCGACTCTCTTTTGAATGCGTGACGCCATACCGAGATATTGGGAGTCAGCCAATGCTCGGCGACAAGTTCGCGCCCTAGGCGAGTGGCCGACAAACCCCGGTTCGCATAGGCGTTGTGAAATCTCTTCCCACCAGCTATCTCAAAACGAGATAGCTAGTGATAATCCCTGTTCGCAACACTTATCCAGCCGTTTTCGAAGGTCGATGAGGAATCAATATGTCTGCGGTTGCTAAATAGCCTGCCTTTGTTGACTTGGCTTCAGACAAAACCTAACATTCGCCTCCAACGATGGACACTTCCTCTCTGATCGGAGAAACCATCTCGCATTACCGCATCGCCGAAAAACTCGGCGGTGGGGGCATGGGCGTTGTCTACAAAGCCGAAGACATACGCCTCCACCGTTTCATCGCACTGAAGTTCTTGCCAGACGATGTAGCGCGCGATCCTCAGGCGCTCGAACGATTCCGCCGAGAAGCCCAGGCAGCCTCCGCCCTGAATCATCCGAACATCTGCACCGTATACGACATCGGCGAGCAAGACGGCCGCCAATTTATCGCGATGGAATTTCTCGAAGGGCGCACGCTCAAACATCGAATCGACGTCAAGCCCATGCCGCTCGATCAAACGCTCGAACTGGGCACCGAAATCGCCGACGCCCTCGACGCCGCCCACAGCAAAGGAATCATTCATCGCGACATCAAGCCCGCTAACATTTTCGTCACCGATCGCGGACACGCCAAAATCCTCGATTTCGGCCTCGCCAAACTTTCCTCCGACGATGCGAATCTAAGCGCCTCCGCGCTCCCCACCGAACCGACCGAAGCCTTGCTCACCAGCCCCGGCACCGCCATGGGCACGATCGCCTACATGTCT
>DATNKB010000322.1:0-30966 GCA_035603595.1 Candidatus Dormiibacterota bacterium | reverse complement strand
GCTCCTGCTTCCTCGATGATTTCCGGGTCGTTCCCGCATCCGTTACAAGGGAGATAGTGGGAATTCCCCGTTGTCATCTGATCCCGATTGATGACGTAGATTTTTCCTTCTTTTCCTGCTTCTACCAGGATGTGCGGAAATTGGCCTGGCTGGTCGGGCAGCAGCAGCACGCCGCCTGAGCCCACATCGACGTCTTTGGGGGGCGTCCCCAGGTCGGCCTGATTCTGCGGCGTAAAATAATCCAGCAGGGTCAGAATCTGGTTCGTGGTACCGAGCTTCATTATCGTGTCGCTCGTTTCCACTGTGGCTGTCGTGTTATCGAAGATGCCGTTTCCAGACGCGATGAAGATATTTCCGTTCACCTTCGCGTCCGCGCTCGCATCCGCAGCCACACCGGCTCCCGACATCCAAAATCCGCCCAGCCCGTCGTTGGGCGTAGTCACGTACACGCTCTTCTGTGTGAAGCTCGCCGCATCGTAGGCGAAAAGCCATCCATGATAAGGACCATTGTCGCAGTGGGACGCATAGGCAAGGTAAATCGTGCCATTCATCAACAGCAGCCCCGGCCGGTTCAGGTGATGGAAGTCATCAAAAGCGATCTGGCCATTCACACTCCCATCGCCGAGTCCACTCACAGTTCCAGCAATCACAACGGGCCCGGGACTCTTTTCATTGCCGGTCGGAAGATCCAGAGCATGCAGCCGGTGAAAATAGTTCGTCCCATTGGTGGACTTCGCTTCGACATAGATAGTCTTCGACGCGGGATCAATCACCGGTGTGCTGGTAATCCCGACTAACGGCTGCGTATCGTCGCACATGGTTGTCGTTGCAGTTTGCAGCGCCGCCTCGCCAGCGCCGGCGCCGTGCGCCGCGTCCACCATGCTGGCTTTCCACAGAGGCGCGCCACCTGAGTCGGCATCGTAGGCATAAACGCTGTCGTTTTCCGTAGCGATGATCACTACATTGTGAACGCCACCATTGATCGTCACGCCCGGCACGTAGAGCGGCTGAGCGTAGACTTGGCCGTCAGTGGGCATCGCGAAAAGCTTGCCGAACTGACCGGTGTTCACGTTTGTCGTATTTAAAATTGTCTCGGCCGAATTTAGTCCGGTTCGCGCATTGTCATTGTGCTGCGTGAGTACGCTTAGCGTCGGCGAAGCGGCGTTCACTGTCAGCGTCGCGGCATTACTTGTCAGGCTAGAAACTGGATTGGTGACAATTACTTGGAAGCTCGTTCCACTGTCGGCGAGTGTTGTCGCTGGCGTCGTGAAACTCGATGACGTCGCTCCCGGGATGTTCACCTGGTTCTTCTGCCATTGATAACTCAAGGGGGCCGTGCCGGTTGCGGTTACTGAGAACGTAGCTGTTTGGCCCACGATCGCTGTTTGGTTGGCTGGCTGAGATGTGATGCTTGGCGGACCATTGACGGTAAGAGTTGCAGGACTGCTGGCGACGCTTTGGGTGGAATGCGTGACGGTGACGCTAAACGTCGAACCGTTGTCCGCACTGGTAGCCGCGGGCGTAGTGTAGGTTGCCGAAGTGGCACCAGCGATGGTTGCACTATTCTTCTGCCATTGAAATGTGAGCGGCATGGCACCGGTGGCGGTAACCGTGAATGTGGCCGTTTGACCTACATTCACCGTCTGGCTCACGGGCTGCTGAGTAATTTGAGGCGGACTGGCGGATCCGCCGCCACCACAACTCGCGAGAAGAACTAATATGAAGGCGATGACGAGCGATAAAGGCCAGTGCGTTGTGTGTTCTAAAAATGGTGACGCAGATTCACACCTGAAATTGCCTGTAGTCTTCATGAGCTAACCTACCCCGGGGCTTGGGCAAAGATGCAAATTCCATAACAAAAGTTGTAGCAATTCTGCGGCCGCAAGACAAATCGTTAATGGTCAGAAGCTACTCCGCAAGGATCTTTCGGATTTTGTCTGCTTCGGAATAATTGGGGCTGATTTGCAAGGCTTGTTCGAGTTCTTTCTTGGCGAGGGCGTGGTTATTGGCCTTTTCGTAGGCCATGCCCAAGTGATAGTGGAAGGTGGCGCTGTCGGGGGTTTGCTTCACAGCTTCTTTCAGGGTGTCGATGGCAGAGGTGTAAGCGCCTTGGTTATAGTACGCCCAGCCGAGGGTGTCGGCAGTGCTGGGGAGATCGGGCAAACCTTTGCGGGCGGTTTGGGCGAGGGTGAGGGCAACGCTTACGTCGCCACCGTGCTCGAGCATCAGGTAGGAAAGATTGTTGGCGGCGACGGGATAATCGGGCTGGATGGCGAGCGCTTTTTTGTAGAGATCTTCGGCCTGTTGCCAATCGCCGCGGGTTTCGAGAAGACTCGCCAGAGAAATATAGATGCGGACATCGCGAGGGTTCGACTGCATGGCGCGCTGGTATCCAGCGATGGCCTGGTCTACAGAGCCCTTGGCAACCTGCGCGCGCGCGAGCATGAGGAACGCCGGCACATTGTTTTTATCGAGATCGACAGCCTTGGAAAAAGCTTCTTCCGCTTTGTCGTTTTGCTGATTCTTGAGTTCGAGCTGGCCAAGAAGCGAATAGAGCTGGCTACTATTGGGAACTTTGGCGATCTGATCCTGGACGCGGCGAAGCGCTTTGGCTGGTTGCTTGCGAACCATGTCGATATTGACCAGACCAGTGAGCGCATCGACGGCGGATGGATTGCGTTGCAGGGCATCGGAGTAGAATTTTTCAGCCTCGTCATAGCGCTTCTGATACATACGGACGTCGCCCATACGCGCATAAGCGGCCGGATTCGCGGGGGCAATTTCAATCGCTTTCTTCAGATCCGCTTCTGCGCCGGCGTCGTCGTTCTGACGCATCAGCGCTTGCGCGTGGTAGATATAGCCTTCGGGCGAGCGAGGCTCCACTTGAATCATCTGCTGGGACATTTGCGACAGCGTGGCAGCGTCACCACGACGCATAGCGAGTGCAGCTAGAGCGCGCATTGCTTCCACCAGGTTCGGACGCAGGTGGAGGGCCTGTTTCCATTCGGTTTCTGCCTGGCCAAGATTCGAGTTAGCGGCGTATGCGACGCCGAGTTGAAAATGCGCGCCTGCATCATTGGGAGCATCTTTGACAGCTTTTTCGAGAACGTGAATCGCATCCTCGGATTTTCCCTGACGAGTGAGCAACTCACCGTGAAGAACTTGAGTATCCGGGTCCGAGGGTGCGAGCTTGAGCGTCGCGTCGTTGATTTTAACGGCTTCATCGACGCGATTTCCGGCAACGAGAAGCTGCGTGTACATTTTTGCGACGGTTATGTCCTTGGGATGTTCGGAATAGAGCGATGCAAACTCGGTTAGAGCTTTCTCGGGTTGGTTTGTGGCGATATAGAATTCCCCCAGCATCCGATAGCCCTTGGGTTCATCCTTCAGAGTGGTCTTAGCTTCGCGCAAGACTTGCTCGGCCATGTCGCGCTGGCCTTCATTCAGATACAGCCCCGCAAGAGTTGCACGAGGGGCGGGATTCAGCGGGTCCAAGGTAATCGCAGCCTGAAACTGCTTGCCGGCGTCAACCCAACGCTTTTGACGCTCGTAAAATGCACCGAGGGCCATGAGGGCTGAGGTGGATTTCGGATCCAGCGAGACTGCTTTCTTAAAACTTTCTTCAGCGGCGACGAGGTCTTTGTTCTTTTCCTGAATGACAGCTACGTTGAGATACGACTGGGCGCGGCCAGGGTCCATTTTCAGCGCCGCGTGAGCTTCATCAAGAGCTTTCGAATCGTTACCGAGAGCGGCATCCGAATTCGCCAACAACAATTGCGCCTGCGGATTATTCGGGTCGCCCTGCAGAATAGTTTGGGCGCGATCGTGGGCCTGCTGATATTGACGCCCGGCCAAAAGGATATTTCCCAGGTCGAGCTGCGCCTTCCAATTCGTGGGATCAAATTCGACGGTGCGACCCAATTCCTGATAGGCGTGTGACCAGTCGCCCTGCTTCAGGAAGGATTGCGCCAGGCGGTAGTGTGCTTCTGCGAATTTTGGGTCGACCTGAATGGCATTTTCAAACTCGATGTTGGCCTCGCGATATTGGCCTTTGTCGAAGTAGGCGATGCCTTTGTCGAGAAATTTCTTCTTCTTGACCTCGGGATTAAACGAACACGAAGCGACAACGAATACGACGATGAGCAGGGAGAGCAGGAAAGACGGAGTATTATTGCTTCGCATTACTAAGGATTCCCCCTGATTTGACAGAGCCTCGCCCGCAATCTTCTTCCAGAATGCAAGCAATCTAGCGTCCGTCTGGTATCGGACGCTGGCAAAGGATAGTTTCTATGGATACTATTGAAAAAGATAGGCTTAAGTTGATTCTGGTGCAGCTTATCTAACAACCGACTGAGAACTACGAGTTAGATGATTTTGGGGGAGTGGAAGCAACCTTCCACAATTATTCCCTTGAATACCCTCAAATGCCATTACTTCCAGCGAGGCTGTTGCACAGGGGGCAACCGCCTTATCTTATAAGTCGTTTGTTCACAATGTTTATGGGATTTATGGTAAGTGATTTCTCTTTTGACGGAAGGCCCTCTGGAATTGCTACCCGGTCGGCGGGAAGGAGCTCTATAGGAATGGCCTCCGTAATCGACTGATTTAGAAAAGGATATGGGCTTAGTTCCAACTAGAACTCGCTTGGCAGCCGCATTGCACTCAGTTTCCGGGTATTAAAGTGCGTTTGGGCGAGGTATGGGATCAGACGTGGAAAACGTGATCGAGACACCGATAGCCGAAGCGATGAGGCAGCACGAGGCCGGGATTGGCGGTTTCCTTAGAGGGACCAGTCCGGCAATGCTGACTTTTGAAGCTGTGGTCACGGAAATCGCGCCCACGAACATTCCCGTTCTACTGGTAGGGGAAAGCGGCACGGGCAAGCAGATGTTCGCGCACAGAATTCACCAGCTGTCAGGCCGGTCGGGACCGTTCATGAAAATCTCGTGCTCCGGAACGAGAGCGGAGTCGTTCACAAGCGAACTGGGTGTGGACGCGAGGCACGAGACTGAATTTCGGCTCGATGCGGGAACCGCATTTCTGGATGAGATCAGTGAACTGGATGCCTCGTGCCAAAAGAATCTCTTGTGCGCGTTGCCTGACGGAGAAACGGCACCGCGACAAGGAATCCTGATGGCGCGACTGATTTCCACGACGAGCCGGAATCTCGATGAGGAAATGAAAGCGGGACGTTTTCGGCAAGAGCTCTATTACAGGATCAATGGCGTTTGTCTTCGGCTTCCGGCTCTACGGGAGCGCAAAGAAGACATTCCAATGCTGAGCGACTATTTTCTCGTGAAACATTGCAATCAACTCGGCCGGATCCATTCGCGACTGAGCACCAGGGCGCTTGAGACGTTTATGGATTATTCCTGGCCCGGCAATATTCGCGAGTTAGAAAATGTGGTGAAGAAAATCGTGGCGCTCAATGACGAGGATCTCGCGCTTGCAGATTTGCTGCGCACATCAACTGTGGCTGCCGTTTCAACCATAGCAGATGCGCAGACGCGCTCGTTGAAGGTGGCCTCGAAAGCAGCCTCGCGGGAAGCAGAACGCGAATTGATCTTAAAGGCTCTCGGTCGCACGCGGTGGAACCGGAAGCGTGCCGCACGGGAGCTGCAGATCAGCTACAAGTCCCTGCTGTACAAGCTAAAGCAGATCGGCATGAAAGAGGAATCGAATTAGTAAGGCGGTGAGAGTGATGATGCGACGAACGAAACTGTGGGTAGTGGCCGGGCTCTTGGCCGCGGCAATTCCCGTACAAGCACAGCAACAAGACGACAATAAGAAGAAATCTTCGGAAGCCAACGCAGCGGCGACGGAAGCTGCGCCAAAAAAACCGGCGACGGATGATCCCAACTACGTGATTGGCCCGCAAGATGTACTGGACATCAGCGTGTGGAAAGAACCGGAATTGACGCGTCCGGTGCCAGTGCGGCCCGACGGAAGGATTTCAATGCCGCTGCTGAACGATGTGCAAGCCGCGGGAAAAACACCTCTTCAGTTAGCCGCTGATATCACCGCGGGACTAAAGAAGTTTGTGACCGACCCTCAGGTGACAGTGATCGTTACGACGATTAACAGCCAGCGGGTATTCATCCTTGGCGAGGTGAATCGAGCAGGGGCGTACCCGCTTTTGCCCAACATGACGGTCCTGCAGGCCTTATCGAGTGCGGGGGGATTTACAATATATGCAAATCTCAAAAAGATTTACCTTCTGCGAGTGGAAGATGGAAAACAGATAAAACATCCTTTCAACTACAAAGACGTACTCGCTGGGAAAGCGGCCGATCAAAATATTTTCGTAAAAGCCGGCGATACGATCGTTGTCCCCTAAAACTTCCGATGAAAATGAGACGCGTTGTGATGAACATCTGTTTGACAATCGGAGCGACAGCTCTCAGCTTGCCGATGGCGCGCGCCCAGCAACAAGAACCGGATCAATCCGCCCAGCCTACACAGCCTTCCCAGCCAATTCCGGCGTACCATTCACCGCTTGCATCGGCGGCGAATGGCGGACAGGACGAGACCAATGCTAATTCTCAGCAAATGCTTCCGGACACAACAGCGCTGACGGGTATCCAAGACCTCTCGCTTGGCATGCCCGCCGGGAATCACAGCTACTGGCAGCCGCACGTGGAGCTAAGTTCAACGGTCGACTCGAATCCCCTATCCGCGAACGGACAGACAGGATGGTCAACTTTCACTTCGATTTCAGGCGGACTGGATCTGCACCGAGTTTCTGGAAATTCGGCGCTGACCCTCAGCTACGTCGGCGGAGGTTCATTTTCTAACGACGGGAACGTGAGCGACGGAATCTTGCAGGGACTGAACTTCTCCGAACGGCTTTCCTATCGGCGCTTTGTGCTTTCGTTCTTCGACCAGCTTATGTATGCGCCTCAGACATCGTTTGGTGGCGCCGGGATTCCAGACGGTCCGACCTTGCCCGGCGGCGGAACGCTAGGTTTCGGGAGCGGCTTCGTGCCGGGGCAGACGGTTCTGACTGCACGAGGGCAACGGCTTACGAATTTTTCGGGTGGTGAGGTGGATGTTCTTCTCACACCGCGGACGTCGCTGACATTTGTAGGCGGATACCAACTGCTGGATAGTATCGGTAACCCACAACTCAACTATGGCGACGTGATATTTTCGGCCGGATACAACTACCAACTCTCTCGTCAAAACACGATTGGGCTTTCCTATCAATACAGCGACATCAACTACAGCAACATCACCCAATCCATAAAGAACAATATCATCTCCGTGGCGTACGGCCGGCGGATCACCGGCAAGCTCGCGCTCCAAGCTTCTGGCGGTCCTGACATCGCACTGATTCGAATGCCACTTACGCTGCCCCCCGGAACGTCTGGGGGAGAAGCGGCCAGCAGCACCGGTTACATGACGCAGGTATATGCCTCGATTAATGCTGCAGTGCAATATCAACTGAAGCGGGTCTCAACTTCCGCCGCTTACAATCACGGCGTCACTGGCGGGTCGGGAGTCTTAGCGGGATCGATAACCGATAGCTTTACAGGCACGGTCGCCCGGCAGGTGGCAAGGACGTTGGGCGCAAGTTGGAACGTCGGGTATTCGCGAAATCGTGGAATCCAGCTGGCCGGGACAACAACCGCCAATCAAACTTTTGATTATTGGTTTACCGGTGTCAATTTAAGCCATCCCTTGGGACGAACGATGAACGTGTTCCTTAATTATCAATTACAATACCAGAACACGGGTGCTTCGGTTTGTACCGGGCCGGGATGTAGTGGAAGCCTGACGCGCAATCAAATTACCTTCGGTTTTGGGTGGCACAAGCAGCCCGTCCCATTCTAGAGATTGAGATGAGATTCGAAACGGGCGAAAAGAGGATTGCATGAGCGAAAGAGAACTCACGCTTGCCGATTACATGGCGATGCTGCGCCGCAGGTGGGTGTTAATTGTGATCCTTGCGATGGTAGGGGGACCCCTTGCGTATGCAGTTTCGCGTTTTCTTCCCGACCGCTACAAGTCGCAAACACTCGTGTTGGTGGAGCGACCTTCGGTACCCGAGAAAATTGTCCAATCCCTGGACACCGAGGATCTCACCCAGCGTCTTTCAAGCATGCAGCAGCAGATTCTGAGTCGATCCCGGCTTGAGCCGATCATCAATCAATTTGGCCTTTATTCGAGCGATGTGAACAAGATTCCGATGGAAGACCTGGTTGGGCGCCTACAGAAAGCAATCGAAGTAACTCCGATTCTGCCAATGGCTGAAACGCAGAGCCGCCAGCTGCCCGGCTTTTATGTAAATGTGACGATGGGGAATGCGCGCACAGCGCAGCAGGTGTGCACGGCCGTGACTTCGATGTTTATCGAGGAAAATCTGCGGCAACGGCAGGAGCATTCGGCGAACACGACACAATTTCTGGTTAGCCAATTGGCGGAGGCAAAGGCCAATCTCGACGAGCAAGACGCAAAGCTGGCTGTATTCAAGGGCCGTTACCTTGGTTCGCTTCCCGACAATGAGCAGATGAATTTTGGCTTATTAACTAACTTAAGATCGCAACTCGAGGCAGTTACGCAAGCCCTCGGACGAGCCCAGCAAGAGAAATCATTTCATGAATCAATGCTCATTCAGCAGATTTCTGCTTGGCAGGCGACGCAAACAGGCCGAAGCCCCGAGACACTCGAGCAACAACTCGTTATTCTCCAGACACAACTCGCAACGCTGCAGTCCCGATACACTGATGATTATCCTGATGTTATTAAGGCGAAAAACGACATTGCCTCTCTGAAGAAACAGATCGCCGCCCAGGCGGACGCGCAGAAGTCGAGTTCCGAGGCGAATAAGACCACAAAGAATTCCTTGGAACCGACACAGATAGCGCAGTTGCGTGCCCAAATCCACAATCTTGACCAAGAGATTGCGCAACGAAACCGAGAGCAATCGCAAATCCAACAACAAATCAAAGCTGTGGAGGATCGCGTCCAATCGAGCCCAGCCGTAGAGCAGCAGTTCAAGGAACTCACGCGAGGCTATCAGACGGCATTGGATTCCTACAACGACTTGCAGAAGAAGAGGGACGAGGCTGAAATGTATGCAGAGCTTCAAAGGAAACAACAGGGAGAGCAATTTCGAGTGCTCGATCCCGCAAACCTTCCCGACAAACCGTCGTTTCCGAATCGGCCCCTCTTTGCGGCAGGAGGTTTAGGAGGTGGTCTTGCACTAGGGCTTGTGATCTCGTTCCTGCTCGAAATGAAAGACTCGTCGCTGAAAACCGAGCGCGATGTTGAGTTCGCGCTACGGCTTCCTGTGCTGGCAATGATTCCGGAACTCGAAGCTACGCCCGCGGAAAACGTAACGAAAAAGGAAGAGCCAGTCTTGGCTGGAGTCGGAGCAGGACCCGGCCAGAGCGAGAGAGCCTAAGGAGTTTATGTACCAGAAATTCTTTGGACTACGCGAGAGTCCCTTCAACGTCAATCCTGATCCTCGTTATCTCTTCCTGACGAGGCAGATTCAGGAGGCCCTTGCGGGCCTGACGTACGGGATACAAAACCGCAAAGGCTTCATTTTGCTTACTGGAGAAGTGGGCACGGGAAAAACCACGCTTCTGAACCGGCTGCTTGATTGGCTGCACGGGCAACGGGTTGCGACTGCGTTCATTTTCAACTCGCAATTAAGTGTGAACCAGCTTTTCGATTTTATCGTCGCCGAGTTTGAAATCCCCTGTGAGTCGCGCGAAAAGAGTCAGATTCTATTGCGATTGAACCAATGGCTGCTGGAGCGCTACCGATCCGGCGAGACGGCCGTCCTGATCATAGACGAGGCTCAGAATCTATCTGCCGAGGTGCTCGAGGAAGTCCGGCTTCTGACGAATCTCGAGACGTCGACAGAGAAATTGCTGCAAATCGTTCTGACGGGCCAACCTGAACTTGAAGAAAAGCTCAAGTTGACGGAACTGCGTCAACTACGGCAGCGCATTACTCTGCGCTGCCGCACGACAGCACTGACGCTCGAAGAAACCTTCGGGTATATCGCCGAGCGGTTGCGGATCGCGGGGGCGAACGGTGAACCGATTTTCTCGAAGGAAGCGATTCAGGCCGTTCACATGTATTCGCAGGGGATTCCGCGCGTGGTGAATTTGCTGTGCGAGCATTCGCTGATAAACGCGTACGTCGATCACCTTCGCCCTGTGCCAGCCCACCTGGTGGAAGAGGTCGCTCGCGAATTTCAACTTGATGAAATTGAGCCAACCGCGCGCGCCAGACTTGCGCCGACTGGTGCTCAGGCGAGCGATACTCAAGCGTTGCTCCAAAACCTTGACGAATTACTGGGACGTTTGCGCCAGTCGAATGTTGTTCTGTCTTCGACCCGCGAGAGGAAACCATGAGCCGCATCCATGAAGCTCTGAAAAAAGCTGAACAAGAACGTGCGGCAATTGTGACCGCCGAGACGGAAATGGCACCGCTGCAGGCGGAATCCGCAACAGCAACGGCGACGGCAACAGCAGAGCCAGTTCGAAACGCCGAAGCACCTCTACAGAGCGGGGACATCCTGAGCCGAACAGTGTTACCTACAACCGGATCAGGTCAATATCTACGCTTTGATGATCTGCGCGCGCGTTGTGCGCATCCCGTATGGCATCTGGATCCGCATGTAAACGTGTTTGTGAATGCTGATACGAGCGCCCAGGGATCAGAACAATTCCGAACACTGCGTTCGCGGCTCTATCAAATGCGAAGTAATCAGCCGCTTCGCACGCTTCTTGTGACGAGCTCAATCCCTACAGAGGGCAAAACATTCGTAACAAATAATCTGGCGCAGGCCATAATCCGGCAGCCCGACCGGCGTGCGCTTATCATAGACGCTGATCTACGGCGGTCCCGATTGCACGTTCCACTGGGTGCGCCTTCAAGTCCTGGGCTCACGGACTACCTGCGCGGCACAGCGGACATAGTCTCTATCATCCAGCAGGGCCATGAAGGGAATCTTTGTTTTATTCCGGGCGGCGACGAAGTAACGAACCCCAGTGAGCTTATTGCGAATGGCCGGATGAAGATGTTGCTTGATCGTCTGGCTCCTATTTTTGACTGGATTATTCTCGATTCGCCGCCCTGCCTACTGGTGGCGGATGCGAGTATATTGGCGGACCTTTGCGACGGCGTGCTTCTGGTCGCACGCGCTGGCGTGACCCCGGCCGCAACGGCCCAGCGAGCTTGCCAGGAGTTGCGAGGGCGGAATGTCGTTGGCGTCGTTCTGAACGCTATGCAGGACTCGCACAAATATCACTCGGACTATTATTACTACGGCTATGGCTACGGAGAATCGAAGGAACCGAGCAATTAGGCCGGGTCTTCGCTAAACGAACCTTCCGTTCCGTCTTTAGTCGAGTGAGATTCTCGACCCTGGGGTTCTCACTTTGAGATTTTCAGACGGAGTTTTGGACTGCCTTCGCTTCCGCTGAGGCTTCCCTTTGTCCAGAGCCGGGCTGCATTACCGGTTCGCTTATTGTGGCTTCAGCGCTCTGTAACACCCTAGATACATTACAGATAGACGCTGTTCACCAAGGCAAAAAATCGGCGGCTGAGGAAACGGGTTGGCAAATGATGGCAAGAGTTTTCACTACTTTTACCCTAGCCCCGTACGTACTAATGCTGTCCTCTTGCTGATCGCCACGGAGTCTTGGATAAGCCTCCTAGAATCAGTATATTGGTTAGGGCCTCCGAACGCCTGCGACTTGAAACTCCGCCGGTCAGTTGGCAGGCTACTTGCGATAAAACTAAGTGTGGCGACGCACGTTAATGGCGGTAGCCTACGCGACGTGCGACACAAATTGTCGTAACCGAACTTTAAGGAGCCTCTGAATCTGATGACGAATTCGGGAGCAGACAATCTGAGATGGTTTGCCCTCCAGGTGAGAACTCGCTGGGAGAGTTCTACAGCCGTGCTCCTTTCAGGCAAAGGCTATCAGACGCTTCTTCCCACCTATCAGGTGAGAAAGCGCTGGAACGGAAAAGTAAAGCAGGCAAGCGCTCCGCTTTTTCCCGGATATGTGTTCTGCCAGTTCGATTCTCTAAAACGCCTTCCAATACTCATTACGCCAGGAGTGATCTCGGTGGTGGGTCGCGGGCGGGTACCTTTTCCGGTGAATGATGGCGAGATCGCCGCAATCCAGATGATTGTTACGTCTGGTTTTCAGGCTGAGCCATGGCCATACCTAGAAGTTGGCCAGAAGATTCGAATCGAGAGTGAATCTCTGAACGGGTTGGAAGGAATATTGATCCAGTTCAAAGGAAACAATCGAATCGTTGTTTCCGTTTCACTGCTCCGCCGATCGGTCGCGCTGGAGATTGATAGAGATTGCGTGCGACCTGTGTCGCCGGCACGAGTTACAGATCTGAATCCAGTTCCGACGAATGCGTTGTTCCAGGGAGTTGTGGCTTAAATGGCGAATAGCAATCTAAAGGTCTCTACGTTGAGGGAGCAGGCGCAATCGGCGACTGGACGCAAGGTGCTTGCCCGAATCGGCCACGTACCGCCAGCCCGCGAGGATGTTCTAACCGAAGCAACATTTCATGCCCTCCTTACGCACGAACGACGCCGGGCGGAGCGGTCGCGGAAGCCTTTCGTGTTGATGCTGCTTGAAATGCACGCCTTACATGCAAAAAGCGTGAGCGCGGCTTTCTGCGAGCGAGTGAAATCAGCCATCGCGGGAGCCACTCGGGAGACCGACCTGATTGGTTGGTACGAGGACGGCCGAATCCTTGCCGTCATCTTCGCAGAACTCAACGTGGATGAGGACGTGCCGGTGGCAGAGCTACTCCGATCAAAGATCGAGACGGTGCTGGCGAATTCCGTGGGTGCCAAGGCTGCCGCGAGAATTGTCATCACGACTCACATCTTTCCGGAGAGCTGGAATCAGAACGGAACCGAGCGTCCGGCTGACCTTAAGCTGTATCCGGATCTCTCTCAGAAGGCATCGAAGAAGCGGGTACCGATTGTGGTGAAACGCGGAATCGACGTTTTGGGCAGCTTTCTTTTGTTGCTGATACTTTCACCGATTTTGGCCGCCATCGCTATTGCCATCAAACTTACGTCGAAGGGCCCAGTGATCTTCGAGCAGGAACGGTTGGGACAGTTCGGAACGAAGTTTAAATGCTTGAAGTTTCGTACGATGTATTCGAATAACGACCCCAAGATCCATCGCGAATATGTGCAAAATTTCATCGCTGGACAGACCAACCTCGCTGACTCGAACGGTAGCGAGCCCGTGGTCTACAAGCTGACCAACGATCCAAGGGTTACGCTCGTCGGTCGATTTTTACGGAAAACAAGCCTCGATGAGTTCCCCCAGTTCTTGAACGTCTTGCGCGGAGAAATGTCGCTTGTGGGTCCGCGTCCTCCGGTTCCGTACGAATTCGAAATGTACGATTATTGGCATCGGCGCCGCGTATTCGAACTGAAGCCGGGGGTGACAGGTCTGTGGCAGGTGAACGGCCGGAGCCGCACTTGCTTTGACGATATGGTCAGACTCGACCTGCGGTATTCACAAACCTGGTCGCTTTGGTTGGACCTCAAGATCCTGCTGGCCACTCCGCTCGCCGTTGTCGCGGGTAATGGAGCTCACTAGTTTCTAAGTATTTCTTTCATCTCGGAATCGGCCTTCAGGATTCCTAGACTCTGCCGCAATATTCGCTGTTGTCGTACTTCACTAGGGAGCCATGATAAAAATCGGCGTAATCGGTTACGGATATTGGGGACCCAATATCGTCAGAAACTTACAAGGCCTGGATACCACGCGTGCCGAACTGATCTGCGACAGCAACCCATCGGCGCAGGCACGAGCGCGTAAAGCTCATCCTGGCGTCAAAATTGTTTCGGACGCGAACGAAGTGTTACGTTCACCGGATATTGACGCGGTCGCAATCATCACTCCCGTGTGGACACACTTCGAACTTGCAAAGAAAGCTCTTGAACACGGAAAGCATGTGTTTATTGAAAAGCCGTTTGCGTCGAATTCCGCACAAGCTGAAGAGCTCATCGACCTTGCTGCTCAGAAGAACTTGAAAATCATGGTGGATCACACGTTCTTGTTCACGGGCGCTGTACGTAAGATCCGCGAACTAACGGAAAGTGGCGCCCTGGGCGATCTGTACTACTACGACTCGCTACGCGTGAACCTTGGTCTATTTCAGCATGACGTCAGCGTGATATGGGACCTTGCCCCTCACGATCTGGCGATCATGGACTATGTGATTAAGGGAGATCCCGAAGCAGTGGTAGCAACTGGCGAAAGGCACCTTAATGGTGTGGAAGACGTCGCCTATATGACCGTCTACTTCCCGCGCAACGTAATCGCACACATTAATGTAAATTGGCTGTCACCAGTAAAGATACGCACAACATTGATTGGCGGGCAGAAGAAAATGCTCGTTTGGAATGATCTTGTTGCGGATGAAAAAGTGCGCGTGTACGACAAGGGTGTTCAAATCACGTCAGGTGAAGGTATCCGTAATCTTCTTGTGAGCTATCGAACTGGCGATATGTGGGCGCCGCAGTTGGAACAGTTGGAAGCGCTTCATGTGGAGCTAGATTACTTCGCGAAGTGTATTGTGAACAACGAAACTCCCTTCAATGATGGCCACGCTGGTTTGCGAGTAGTAAAAATGCTCGAAGCTGCGGAAGTATCTATCCGGAAGAGGGGCGAATTCGTTCGCCTGTGACGCGTTTCAGTAATCTGAGATCTAGGTTTACCGTATTTCGTTTCAGCATCTTGAGATGCTCCGCAACTGACGGTCTGAAGCAACTCGTTAGCATTGATTCAGAACTCCCCCCTACATCCCTTTCTTTCGGGCACCTTTAAACCGAATTGAAGCGAATTCAAACGCTTTTTCGTTATATTGGATTGACCCTGCAATCAAATTTCGCCTTGTCTGTTCAAGCGAACAATAGCGTTTGTTCCGTCATTCTCGAGCCGAAGCTCGCAGTTTCGGCATTGAGGAGCATGGCAGCCAAGGCGCTTCTTGCGCTATTTGACGGAACAGAAATGCTGTTCTCAGAGCGCATCACTCTACGAGAGAGAGGATTTCGACGAGAGCCGACTTCACCGAGACGCACAACCATAGCCCTGCTTGGTTTACAGCGTCTCGGGAACTCCGGCCAGTGGCAACCTTTCGATCTGGCGTCTATTGAAAACGCAATCTTTCAAGACAAGCGCTGGATCAAAGGGATAGGAGATCTGGGCGTCCTGGTTCAGTTTGCGGCCGAATGCAACCCGGCGAGACTGGTTTCGCTCGCAGATGATTTCGATCTTGCAAGTGCAATCGAGTCGTTCCCGGATGGACGAGAGGCTCGCACAGCTGCACTGTGCTGTTTTTTGGCGGGCATCTCACACGCGAAACTGTCTTGCCCGGATTTGTTACCAGATTTGACCGATGCGGCCGTGGACGCCTACCGGCTTCTGAAGGAGAACCAGGGACAGGGTGGAATCTTCGCCCACGCAGGACTGCCTGGCTTACTCCAACAACCGTTTTCGAACCGTTTTGGAACGATTGCGGATCAGATGTATGCGATCTACGCACTCACCACATTCGCTCGCGCATTTGGGATCGAGGAACCGCTTGCCGACGCGCTGAATTGCGCAAACGCAATTCGTGCTCTGCAAGGTGACCGGGGACAATGGTGGTTTCTTTATGACAAAAGATCGTCTGAGGTGGTGAATCGTTATCCGGTGCGTTCCATCAACCAGAATGGGATGGCTCCCATGGCTCTTCTGGCGCTATCGAAAGCAACAGGACAAGACTTTGACGACGCTATCTGCAGCGGACTTTCCTGGGTTGCAGGAGCGAATGAACTCGGAATTGATTTGCGGGACTGGCAACACGGAATTATCTGGGATTCCATCGAACCGAAGAGCCGTATTACCAACTTTTGCGACCAGGCGCTGGACTTCATGCAGAACTCTCACAAGTCGCGCGATGAGAATCTAAGGGTTCGGTTTGAAGCCAGGCCGGATCACTTCGGGTGGTTGCTTTACGCGCTCACGGGTTTTGAGGAAAAGGCAATCGCCGCCAGGGCTGCGACTGCAAGCGCAAGATAGAGCCGGATTGGCATTTCGCGGTAAACATTTTCCACTTCTTAAAAAATCAGCCCTGAGGGTCTCAATTGAGTCGCACTCGCCGAATTAGTCCTTCATTATCATAGGGTTGCATACCACTTGCCTTCATGAGAGAAGGGCTCAGGGTTGATATCTGGCAGGCTGATTGCAAGATTCAGCACGCCTGGGCAGAAGCGCGGTTACTTTTGCTAAACGAATGAATTATAGTTGGTTACATCTGCGCCCGCGAACTGCCCAAGCGGTTTTCGTAGATCAATGGCGGTAGCCTATCTCATCGATTGGATAGCCGCCTGAAGCCTCACTGACATGCAGGACCTCCAAAGCCAAAGGATAAGGTTGGTGCCGTTGTGAATGAATACTGTGCGATTGGGCCGAGCGTGAAATTGGGGAGCGGAGTCAAGCTCTCCAAATTTATCAATCTGTACGGGTGCGAAATTGGAGACAACACAAAAATCGGAGCGTTTGTTGAAATACAGAAAAACGCGAGGGTCGGGAGAAATTGCAAGATCTCCAGCCATACATTCGTATGTGAAGGCGTCACGATCGAAGACGACGTTTTCATTGGTCACGGCGTGACTTTCGTCAACGACACCTTCCCCAGAGCAACGGCAGGCGACGGAAAGCTGCAGACCGAGGCGGACTGGAAAGTCGAACTTACGTTCATAAAGAAGGGCGCCTCAATTGGATCGGGGGCTACAATTCTTTCTAACCTTACCGTAGGCGAAAACGCGATAGTTGGTGCCGGCAGTGTTGTGACCCGTGACGTACCGCCAAACACCATAGTGGTGGGAAATCCAGCCAAGGTATTACGTTCCATTACTCCGAATGCAAAGGTGAACTCATGAATCAGAATGCAAAAATCCCGTTTGTCGACCTCATCACACCACACCGCGAGCTGCAAGACGAGTTGGTTAACGTGTTTAAGGCCACTCTCGCAACAGCCGGCTTTATCGGTGGGCCGATGGTCGAAGGCTTCGAGAGTGACTTCGCAAAATACTGCGATGCCAAGTTTTGTGTCGGAGTGAACAGCGGAACGGACGCGTTGCGGTTCGCACTGAGCGCCGCGGGCGTCGGGTCTGGCGACGTAGTTTTGACAGTTCCAAACACCTTTATCGCTACGACAGAGGCAATCTCACAGGCGGGCGCTCGCCCCGACTTTGTAGACGTTCATCCGCGGACATACACAATGGACCCGGAAAAGCTTCGCCATTACATGCAGACGCAATGTGAACTAGATTCGAAGACCGGACGTTTCGTAAATCGCAAGTTAGGACGGCCTGTCACCGCCATCGTCCCGGTTCACTTGTACGGGCAGTCTGCGGACATGGATCCGATCATTGAAATTGCGGAGCGCTATAACCTGGTCGTCGTGGAAGATGCATGCCAAGCGCACGGCACGGAGTACTTTTCAAAAGCTGAGAATCGCTGGCGGAAATGCGGCTCGATGGGCCAAGCGGCAGCGTTCAGCTTTTATCCCGGCAAGAACCTCGGTGCGTGCGGCGAGGGAGGTGCGATCACAACGAATGACGAAGGGATCGCCCGCATGTGCAAAATGATTCGCGACCACGGACAGTCGAAAAAGTATTATCACGACATCGAAGGCTACAACGGAAGACTCGACTCACTTCAAGCAGGCTTGCTTCGCGTAAAGCTTCAACACCTTACGGCGTGGAATGAGAGCCGCCGCGAACATGCCCGCAAGTACAACGAGCTCCTCGCAAAAGCGGATGCGAATGTGGTGACGCCGTACGAACCATCGTGGTCAAAGGCCATCTATCACCTCTATGTCATACAAGTTGACAACAGAGAAGCTATGCAGAAGGCTCTAGCTCAAGAGAACATTGATACGGGCATTCACTATCCCGTTGTATTGCATCTGCAGAAGGCATACAGCAACCTTGGATATAAGGTTGGTGATTTTCCGGTGAGCGAAAAAGCGGCCGAGCGAATCCTATCCCTTCCCATGTTCCCCGGCTTGTCGGAGGCGAATGTAATGCGCGTTGCGGAGGCGGTTGTTCGCTGCGCCCAATCAACCGGCCGGCCGAATGTGCTGACAGTCTAACTACGGTTGCGGGGCGGCGATAGTCTCCAGTACGGTTCCTTCAAGACAACAGCCGCGGTTTTCATCTGCACTGCGTCCTCTGCTTTGGCGACGTTGTAGAGGCGCACCTAATCTGTTCGATCCAGCCTCCTGTGATTGACGGTCACTGAGAGGAGGTGACGAGATGTATCAGCTTAAGGAGGGTACACAGTGAACGGAGAAAAAAAGATTCTTGTCGCCGGACTCGGAGAGGTTGGCCGGCCTCTGTTCGAATTGCTGTCCGCCTCCTATAAGACTGTGGGAATCGACATCAAGCCACCGGCTGAACCTGTAGGAGAAGTCGATGTGCTGCACGTCTGTTATCCATTTGAGATCAAGGATTTCATCGGTGAAACTGAGCGTTATATCAAAGAGTACAAGCCTCGTCTGACGATCATCAACAGCACGGTGGCCGTCGGTACGACGCGAGCGGTCGCAGAACGAACCGGAGCGGCAGTTGCGAATAGTCCTGTGCGCGGAAAACATGTGCGGATGCTTCAGGAAATGCGCAGCTATACGAAGTTCGTCGCCGCCATTGATCCTGTGGATGCAGCTTACGCTGCAGAACACTTCAAAACCGCAGGCCTTAAAACGAAAATTCTGGCCGCTCCCGAAGCGACCGAGGTGGCAAAGCTGACCGAGACCACTTATTTCGGGTTAATGATCGCTTGGGCTCAGGAGATCGAAAGATATTGCGACCGGACTGGGCAGTCGTATGATGAAATTGTATCGATCTATGATGAGATTCCATTTTTCCCGACCACCAAGTACTTTCCGGGCGTCATCGGCGGACATTGTGTGATGCCAAACATTAAAATCCTTCGGCGATTCGACGATTCACCTATTTTGAGAGCAATCGAAACATCCAATCAGGCAAAACTCGAGCGTGACTCGCAAAAGCAATCTCAAGATCGGAATTTGGCACCCGCACATACCAAGGGATAGTTGCCTTTACGATCAATTTTTATGGCCCAGAATCCAGCTCTGAGATAAAGGACAATGATTCAAAGTCCGACCACCGGAACGGTTGATACTGCCTCGCAAACTCAGCCCGTAACAAATCTCGCCTATCCCCGGTTAGCAGGAAAGCGCGTGGCGATGGTAACTTTTTCCGCTTATCCATTCGATCCCAGGCCACGCCGGGCCATCGATGCCCTGGTAGGGGCCGGAGCGACCATCGATTTGATCTGTCTTGGAGAAGAGAAGGCTCCGAGACGCGAGGAACGAAAAGGAATCAATGTCCTTCGCATACCGCTGAAACATCCGCGGCGCGGAAAAGTGGAGTACGCGCTCCGGTACGGAATCTTTATCCTGACCTCGGGTTTGGTTTTTGCGCTCCGCTCTTTGCGGCGACGCTATGATCTGGTCTACGTCCACAACATGCCGGACATTCTTGTGGCCAGCGCGTTGGTGCCGAAGGCGCTAGGGGCAAAAGTCGTTCTCGATCTGCATGATCCCATGCCCGAACTCATGAAGACGATTTTTCACGTTTCCGAAGACAATAAGAGCGTTCAGCTGATGAAGCGGCTCGAAAAGTGGAGCATTGCGCGGGCAGATCTTGTCGTTACGGTGAATCTGGCTTGTCGACGGATTTTTTCGTCGCGGAGCTGCTCGGTGGAAAAGATCGCCGTCGTAATGAATGCTCCGGACGGCAAGATTTTTCCGTTTCGAGAGGCAGCCGCCAATTTGGCAAGCAGCCGAGATAGCGAAGCACCTTTCGTGATCATGTATCACGGATCGCTTGTGGAGCGTAACGGGCTGGACGTGGCGATCGAGGCCCTTGGCCGCGTTCGACAGACGGTTCCGAACGCAGAACTTCATGTTTTTGGACCAAGCACCGCATTCCTCGAGCGAATGAAGGACGTGGCTCGAGAAAAAGGACTTGAGGATTGCGTCAAGTACCAAGGGCCAAGAAACTTAGAGGCACTGGTCACCGAAATCAGCAAGTGTGATGTGGGCGTGATTCCAAATCACAGGAATGCCTTCACGGATATCAACACGCCGACGCGAATGTTCGAATACCTGGCGCTGGGGAAACCGGTGATTGCCCCTTCGACTTTGGGCATAACAGATTACTTCGACAAGGAGTCGTTGCTATTCTTTGAGCCAGGAGATGCCGCTGAACTGGCGAAGCAGATCGAATTCACATATTTTCACCCTCGCGAAGTGTCGGAGATCGCTCGTCGTGGTCAAAACGTATATCGCGAGCATACGTGGGACCGCGAGCGGCACACATTGCTCGATCGAGTGAGCGGCATCCTCAATTGACAAATATCGCCGTGGCGCGTTTTACCAAAGAAAATTCTCCTCGATGAAAAACACTGCTCTGGTAACCGGTGCGGAGGGATTTATCGGATCGCATCTTGCAAGATATTTGCAGGCCAAAGGCTGGAACGTGGTTGGGACGTATTTACCCGACAACCACACATCATTTCCGAAGCTGCCTAGACTAGATTTTGTCCAGTGCGATTTGCGGAATGGACAACGCATAACCCAACTGGTGAATACCTACCAGCCAAGTCACGTCTTCCACTTGGGAGCACAGAGCCTGCCGACAGTTTCTTGGGCGAACCCAGTCGCGACTTTTGAATCTAACATCATGGGCTCCCTTTACTTGTTTGAAGGGGTTCGTCGGTTGAAGCGAGCACCCGTTGTAGTTTCGGCCTGTTCGAGCGCGGAATATGGGCGGGTGCCTGCGTCGGCCATTCCTGTCAAAGAGGATCGTCC
Source organism: Candidatus Dormiibacterota bacterium (assembly GCA_035603595.1). Classification (GTDB taxonomy): domain Bacteria; phylum Acidobacteriota; class Terriglobia; order Acidiferrales; family UBA7541; genus Palsa-295. Next base: position 10,062 of record DATNKB010000322.1, on the reverse strand, counting down.
TCTGAGGCCCCTTCATCCCTATGGAATCAGCAAGGTTTGCCTTGACCTGCTGGCGCGCGAGTACTTTCTCGATTACAAAATTCCAGCGGTTAACGTTCGGCTCTTCAATACCACCGGACCAGGCAAGACGAATGACGCTCCATCTGATTTCGTACGGCAATTGGTCGCCATTAAGAAAGGCTTACAAAGGCCGGTCATCGAAGTAGGAAACTTGAAGCCGCGCCGGGCATTTCTCGATGTAAACGATACCGTGAGAGCATTTTATCTCGCTGCAATGAAAGGAAAGCATGGCGAGTCCTACAATGTTTGCGCAACCCGTACGCACAAGATGAGTGAGATCTTACAGCGGGCAATCCGCCTTTCTGGCGTCAAGGCAGAGATTCGCCCGGTTCCACGCTTGATGCGACCCTCTGACGAAAAAATTATTTTCGGGAGCACCGCAAAAATCCGCAAGGATTTGGGTTGGAAGCCGCTTCGTACAATCGATCAGACTCTGCAATCCATGTTGGATTACTGGGACCACATTCTTTAACGAGAACGTAGCACCAGCTTCAATCTTTTAATCGTGAGCCATGCGGAAAAGTGATTTGACTGCAGCGCCAAAAAGTCCAGTGGTGGACATGGCGGAAGAAAATATTCCTGCAATTCTCCTTGTGGGCGGGAAAGGCACACGTCTACAAACGGTTTTGTCGTCGAAGCCAAAGCCTTTGGCTCTCGTTGGAAATGTTCCGTTCCTGCAATTGCTGGTCATGCAGCTGCGCTCGCAGGGCGTGCGCCGAATGATTATGAGTACGGGTTATCTCTCCGATCAAATCGAAGAGGCCTTCGGCGATGGGCGTCTGTGGAACTCAGACATTCAATATTCGAAGGAATCGCAGCCGTTAGGAACTGCAGGGGCTGTAAAGTTCGCGGAGCGCCATCTTGAAAAGAGTACCGACTTTCTGGTCGTTAATGGCGATTCGTTTATGGACATCGACATTCCCGAATTCATTCGATTTCACCGCCAACACAGAGGTCTCGTGTCGATGGCCGTTCGCAGGGTTCCCGATGCGGCACGATTTGGCACAGTTCATGTAGACAGTCTCAACCGAGTTTCTGGCTTCAGCGAGAAGACTGGGAGCACATTGCCTGGGATTATTAATGCCGGCATGTACATTTTTGACCGCGCGGTTTTAGAGCAGATTCCTCAGGGTCCGTCGAGCCTTGAGAGGGATCTCTTTCCCAAATTGCTCACGCAGGGGATGTATGCGTTGGAACAAGACGGAATCTTTATTGACATAGGCACTCCTGAAGATTACGCGCGGGCGCAAGAGCTTTGCCAGAAATTGTATCAGGCTGCACTCACTGCACCGCAAATCGAGTCGGGCAAGCGATCTTCTTCGAATCACACGGCTCATGAATAAAGCGGTTTTTCTCGATCGAGACGGCGTTATCAACCAGAAGCCCAAGGAAGGTGAATACGTAACTTCCTGGGACGACTTTCACATTTTGCCCGGCGTTGCTGATGGAATCGCGCTGCTGAATAGCGCCGGATACGTCGTAATTGTGGTGACGAATCAGCGCTGCGTGGCGAAGGGACTGCTATCAATTTTAGGCCTCGAGAAGATGCATGAACAAATGTCTCAAAGCCTGCTGCGGGCGAGCGCAAAGCTCGATGCAATTTATTATTGCCCCCACGATTACGAGCCTTCATGCACCTGCCGCAAGCCAGCGCCCGGAATGCTCCTGGAGGCAGCTCGAGTGCATGGCATCGATCTCGGATCGTCGTGGATGATCGGCGATTCCGATATCGATATGCAGGCCGGCGTGAATGCAGGGTGCAAGACAGCTCGTGTACGTTCGAAGTCCGGAATTTCCGGTCACGTTGACATAACTGCATCGTCGCTGCTGGACTCGGTCCGTCAGATCCTGGAGTGGGATGCAAAGCCGAGAATAGACGTCGCTAAAAGGAAAGTGATTGCATGATCATAACCCGTACCCCACTTCGAATTTCGTTTTTCGGTGGAGGAACCGACTATCCGATTTGGTTCCGCGAGTTTGGCGGCGCGGTACTGTCGACAGCGATCGACAAGTGTTGCTATATCACGTGCCGACGCCTACCGCCCTTCTTCGAATACCACAGCCGCGTATCATATTCTAAAATTGAAAATGTCGACGACAACAGTGCCTTTCAGCATCCCTCCGTTCGTGCCTGCTTGAAGTTTATGGGGGTCGAGGATGGGGTTGAGATTCACCACGTCGCGGATCTTCCCGCTCGCACCGGTCTAGGCACAAGCTCTGCCTTTACAGTTGGCCTCCTGCTTGGCCTTTATGGACTAAGGGATCAGATGCGCAACAAGCACGCGCTGGCAGCCGATGCGATTCATGTGGAACAGAATGTGATCGGCGAAGCGGTGGGCTCCCAGGACCAGGTCAGTGCAGCATACGGCGGCTTCAATCGAATCAACTTCAATGCGGACGGCAGTTTTCAGGTGAAACAAATCATCGCTTCGCCAGAGCGTTTGGCGCATCTTCAAGATCACCTGGCCCTCTATTTCACAGGGTTTGCGCGCACCGCTTCTGAAATCGCAAAAGAACAGATCAAGACAACCCCTCAAAAACGCAATGAACTCGAGACCATGTTTCAAATGGTCGGTGAAGCCGAAGAGATCGTAACAAATCCAAACCGTTCACTAGACGAATTTGGGCATTTGCTGCATGAGTGCTGGAAAGTAAAGCGGACCCTCACAGGAAGTATCACCAACTCCAGCCTCGATGAAATCTACGAGGCGGGCCGAAGCGCCGGTGCTCTGGGGGGCAAAATCTTGGGAGCCGGTGGAGGCGGTTTTATGCTGTTCTTCGTGCCGCCTGAACGCCGGAGAGAGTTACGAATGCGGCTTAAGAATCTGTTGTGCGTGCCATTCGGATTTTCAAATCGAGGGAGTCACGTGGTGGTGTATGAGCCTGAGGAGAAGTATGACGAGACGTTGACGGCAGAAAGGTCTGAGGTCTACTCCCAGGTGAAAAAGTGAAGATGGCCGCGCCGAGCATAAGTGGGGGAAGTGTGGAGAAACGTACTTCCTTGCCAGCCTATGTTCTGATCACGCCAGCGCGGAATGAGGAGAGGTTTATCGAAAAACTCATTCAATCGATGGTTTCGCAAACCGTGCTACCCGCTAAGTGGGTGATTGTGAATGACGGTTCGACGGATGACACGGGCGACATCGTAGGTAAATATCTCGAGAAGCATGAATGGATTGAACTATTAAATCTTCCCGCGCGTCGGGATCGAAGCTTTGCAGGGAAGGTTCATGCATTCAATGCCGGGCTCGAAAGGGTTAAGGGCCTCGAATACGAAGTGATTGGAAATTTAGATTCGGATGTCTCGTTCGAACCCGACTATTGCGAATTCCTCCTAACACAGTTTCAACAGGATTTGACGCTTGGAGTCGCTGGAACAATTTTCCGAGAGGAAGGATATAGTTCCGGCACCGACAGTTTCGAAGGACAAAATCATGTCGCCGGTGGTTGCCAATTGTTCCGACGCTTATGCTTCCAGGAAATCGGCGGGTACGTTCCTAACAAGGCGGGGGGGATCGACTGGATCGCAGTAACGACGGCCCGAATGATGGGATGGCGGACTCGATCGTTTCGTGAAAAATCATTCTTCCACTACCGGAGTCTCGGCACCGCCGAGCGATCACAGCTGGCTTCTGCATTTTCCTACGGCGAGAAGGACTACTATCTCGGAAACCATCCCCTCTGGGAAATCTTTCGGGTTACTTACCGAGCGACCAAGAAACCGTATCTGGTGGGCGCCCTCGCCCTTTACTCAGGCTACCTGTCCGCGTTCGTACGTAGAATGAAGAGACCTGTATCCGACGATTTGATGAAATTCCATCGCCGGGAAGAACTGTCAAAGCTGCGAACGATATTTCGATCTATGTTCAGGTTTAAGAGAATCGACAACTTCGAAGTCAAGCCGAGCTAGAGCTCCCCCGCTTTTAGTGCGCATATGACTCCAACCGTGATCCTAGACAGAGTGCAATCCTCAGTTCTCCGGTTTGTCGATTGGCTCGACAGATTCGGAGAGACTTCGTACGATCACCAGAGTTACTTCGCGAGCGATTTGGCGCGGGCCGCGAAAGCTCTGTATTACACCAAGCCTCTTCTCGGAACTTTGGCAGTATCGCCAATGATCTTCTCCGAGGCATTCGTGCCGTCGGCGCGTCGATTCTTCTGGAAGAAACAGAGATTTCCGATCGCCGACGCACACTATGCGATGGGATTCGCGTTTCTTTCTCAGGCTCTTGGGGAGAACCACTACTACGCTCGAGCGGTCCATTTTCTCGAGGCCCTGAAAGAGACGAGAGCTCCCGGTTATGCTCATTACTGTTGGGGTTATCCATTCAACTGGGAAACCAGACGCGGCACGATGTGGCAAGGAACTCCACTCATCACGACTGTGCCATATGTTTATGAAGCTTTTCGGGATGTCTACCGAATCGATGGCAATCCAAAATGGCGAGAGATCATGCTTTCAATCGCTCGACACGCCGTTGAGGATTATCACGATTTTGAAACTTCGCCGAACGCTTCGTCGTGTTCTTACAATCCTTTGCCAGGAGAGCCTGGCGGTGTAATCAATGCCAGCGCGTACCGGGCATTTCTTCTAACGGCGGCGGCGAGAGATTTTTCCGATACGAGCTACGACGAGATCGCGCAGCGGAATCTGAATTTCGTCCTTCAGTCACAGAATCCGGACGGCTCCTGGTACTACTCAACGGATGGCGAGCGAGATTTTGTCGATCATTTTCATACATGTTTCGTTCTCAAAGCACTGGCGAAAATTGAGGCTATGACAGCGAATCCCGCATGTACGAACGCCATTGAACGCGGCGTGGCTTATTACGTACAAAATTTGTTCGACGAACAAGGCCTGCCCAAGCCATTTTCGCGACGGCCTCGGATGACGGTCTATCGCCGAGAGCTGTATGATTATGCGGAGTGTATCAATGTGGGCGTTTTGCTCGAGGGACGGTTCCCTCTTCTGGACGAGACCCTATCGCGCGTTGTCGCTATGGATGGGTGGCAAAAACCCGACGGATCGTTTCGCGGCCGCCAACTTCTAGTTGGCTGGGACGACACTCCGATGCACCGATGGGCGCAATCGCAGTTGTTTCGAAGTCTTTGTTTTTTTCTGCGGCAAAACAAGAGTATTGAAAAGTCAGAGCTTCAATCTGTGGGACGGAACTAGCACCTATGTGCGGAATCTGCGGACAATACAATTTCGGAAGCAAAGCTCCCGTTTCTCGGCACGACCTCGAACGGATGACGAGAAGCATCGCTCATCGTGGACCGGATGATGAAGGCTATTTTATTGATGGCCCGCTTGGGCTCGGCTTTCGCCGGTTATCTATCATTGATCTTGCAGGTGGCCATCAGCCGATGGCAGATCGGGAAGAAACGACGTGGGTGGTTTTTAATGGAGAGATCTACAATTTTCCTGAATTGAAGCGCGAGCTCGAATCACTCGGCCACGTTTTTCGCACTAAGAGTGACACGGAAGTAATCATCCACGGATATAAGCAGTGGGGCGATGATGTATTGAATCACCTCAACGGAATGTTCGGACTGGCAATCTGGGATCTGCGTAAGAAGCGTCTCGTCATCGCTCGCGATCCATTCGGTATCAAACTGATTTATTACAAGATTGACGCGGACCGGATGTTTTTTGGGTCGGAGATCCGTGCTGTCGTCGCAGGAGTAAATGAAAAAGTTGACGTCGATCCTGTGTCGATGAATCTGTTCCTTAGGTATCGATACACGCCATCGCCGTATACCGCATTCAAGGGCATTCGAAAACTCGCACCGGGAACGATGCTCGTATGCGAAACCACGGGATGTTCTTTGCGCCGTTGGTACAACTACAGACCGACACCTTTCTCGCCCGCCAAATCGGCAGACGAAGCGACTGAGGAATTAGCGGAACTCTACAAACAGTCCATTAAGCGCCAGTTGCTCAGCGACGTCCCGGTCGGACTGCTTTTGAGTGGTGGCGTTGATTCCGGGCTGTTACTTGCCCTGATGAATCTTTGCGGGAAATCGTGGCATACGTATTCGGTCGGGTACGGCTCGAGCTTTGCCGATGATGAGCTCAAAGATGCGGCTGATACGGCGTCCAGATTTTCGTCGAAGCACTCCTCAGTGGTACTGGACAGAAAGACTTTTGAGGAAAGTCTTCCTCATATTGTGTCCTGTTTGGAAGAGCCGATCGCCTCTTCTTCGATCGTTCCCATGTATTTTGTCTGCAAGAGAGCGCGAGAGGATGTGAAGGTAGCGCTCGTCGGACAGGGGCCCGACGAGCTATTCGGAGGATATCGACGTCATCTAGGTGTGAGGTACAGTTCCCTGTGGAGCGGTTTGCCGGGACCTGTGCGGTCTGCGGTCTCATCCGTGATTACAGCCTTGCCGCGAAATGAAACTCTTAAGAGGGGGATCCACTCGCTCGATATTCCTGAGCGGATGAGGCGGTATCAAAATGTATTGTCGCTAATGCCGGGTGATCAAATCGATGGGCTCTTTGAGGACGGCCTTCTACCCCCTGATACGGGCGACAAAATTCTCGGCAGCTGGGAAGAATTGGTTCCTCTTATGGATGAAACGGATGAGTTGGGTGGCTTTCAGTTTCTCGAGATTCGCTCGACGCTCCCCGACGAACTCCTCATGTACGCTGACAAGCTTTCGATGGCACATTCTCTCGAAGTGAGGGTGCCTTACCTGGACAAGGAAATTGTCGAGTACGTTGAAAGGCTGCCGGCAAATCTTAAAGTGCGGAACGGCTCTGGAAAATGGCTGCACCGGCAAGTTTGTCAAAAACTTCTTCCAACGGAAATCCTAAAAAGAAAAAAGCGCGGATTTGCAGTGAATGTGGTTGATGATTGGTTTCGGGGAGCGAGCGGCAGAAAGATGGAGGAAATCCTGCTCGATCGAAAGTCCCAGATCTATAGCTACCTGCAACCCTCTGCTGTGAGGCAGATCTTTGAAGAACATCGCTCAGGACAAAATGACAATCACAAGGTCCTATTCAGTCTGGTCGTGTTCGAACAGTGGCTTCGCGCGAATGACCAACCTGTACCCGTTTTGAGCTGAGTCCCCTCGCATGATAGGTGTAATTGCTGACCCGGCGGACCATTCGGTGGTCCGCGAATTCTTTGAGTTGTTCAAGACGCCCTGGGAATTTTATTCTGCAGACCGGAAGTACGAGGCCGTGCTGAGCGCGGGGGACTCACGAAACATCAACAACGCGCGGGTTATCATCTATTACTCGGGTAAAAGGCTTGAGCGCGACCGCCAAGACGGCACGGAATGCTTTAGCGGGAAAAGTGGCTCCAGGATTTTCTTACATGACGGAAGCCGTATCCCTATATACGGAAGCGCTTTAACTTTTGCCAACGGAAAAGGCAGTTTTCTTATCGATGAAGAGTCTCAGAAGTGCGCAGCTTATCGCGACGAGGACCAAGAGCCCGTTGTGGTGCGCGTCGGATACGATCTGTTTCAAGAAACTCTCGCTTTGCTCACAGTCGGTCAACCTGCTGCGAACGCAATTATTCCGGCGCTCGATCTTCATATTGCATTGCTCAGGGACATAATTACTGGTTGCGGTGTGTCGTTAGTGGAAATCCCCCCCGTCCCAGCAGGCTATGGATGTATTGCTTGTCTCACTCACGATGTGGATCACCCGTCGATACGCCGCCACCGATGGGACCATACAATGTTCGGATTTGTTTATCGCGCAATTTTTGGCTCATTGATTGATCTCGCGCGGGGAAGAATCAGGGCGCGCGATCTCTTTGTGAATTGGGCGGCTGCCCTGAAACTGCCGTTTGTGTATCTCGGTCTGGCAAAAGACTTCTGGTGTAACTTTGATGATGCCTACCTCCGATTGGAAAACGGTGTTCCTTCTACTTTCTTTGTAATCCCTTTCAAAGCGCGGCCCGGGAAAACGGCGAATGGTTCTGCGCCTTCAGTTCGCGCAACCGGATATGGAGCGCAAGATATTGCGGATTCGATCGAGAAACTAACGGCGGCAGGATGTGAGGTCGGACTACATGGAATCGATGCATGGACCGACGTCTCCAAAGGACGCGAGGAGTTTGCCGAGATCCGGCGCTTAACTGGGAGCCCGCAAGTCGGTGTGCGAATGCATTGGCTCTACTCCGATCGTAATTCACCCGCAAGACTGGAAACTGCCGGCGCAGAATATGATTCAACGAGCGGTTACAACGAGACGGTGGGCTATCGAGCGGGCACCACACAAGTTTTCAAGCCACTCGATACCACGCAGATGCTCGAGCTTCCCCTGCACGCAATGGATACCGCTCTCTTTTATCCAAGTTATCTGGGGCTTTCAGAGCGGGACGCAGAAAAGCTTATCGGGCAATTAGTCGACAACGCCTGTCGGTTGGGCGGGACAATCACCGTCAACTGGCATGATCGCAGCCTTGCACCGGAGAGACTGTGGGGCGGCTGCTATTCCAGCCTGATTAAGGATTTGAAGAAACGAGATGCTTGGTTCGCGACGGGCGAACAGGCAGTGGCATGGTTTCAGAAGCGCCGAACTGCCTCATTCGTCGCGAATTCGACAGTTCGAGGCGGCCGCAGTCCAAAAATATTGCCACGCCCAGGTGATGAACTACCTGCCTTGCGATTGCGAGTTCATTTGGCCCGAACGATGGTTGCCTCAGGCAAGCACGATTCCGATCGGTACGTAGATTCGCTTGTGGACTCGTTTCTTAATACGACGGTAGCAGAGACAGCGCAATGAGTTTGATGAACACCTCGGCCGCATCGTTAGAGTCTCATTTCATTGCTGGGCATAATGATCGAATTTTGGTGACAGGCGCTGCAGGATTCATTGGATCCCGAGTGATTCGATCTCTGCTGGAGCGAGGATTTCGCAACGTCGCCTGTTTCGTTCGCCCTTCCAGCGACCTTACGGACCTCGAAGCTGTTCTCCAGCAGTACGCGCCGAACGGACAAATTGAGATTGTGAAGGGAAACCTGCTCTCTAGGCAGGACTGCGAAGAAGCTTGCAAGGACGCGAAGATCATTCTGCACTTGGCCGCAGGTACGGGCGAGAAGTCATTTCCAGACGCCTTTCTAAATTCGGTCGTCGCCACTCGAAATCTTCTCGAAGCAAGCCTGAAGTGCGCACAACTGCGACGCTTTGTGCTCGTGAGTTCTTTTGCCGTCTATTCAAATTGTGACAAACCGCAGGGCAGGCTTCTGGATGAGTCATGCCCGGTTGAGAAGAACCCCGCGCTCCGTGGCGAAGCGTACTGTTTTGCGAAAGTGAAACAAGAGGAGCTTTTGGCCGAGTACGGCAATAGTCACGGCATCCGCTACGTCGTTGTGCGGCCTGGAAGCGTTTACGGAGCGAGGAAATCGGATATCACGGGCAGGGTTGGGATCAACGTGTTTGGGCCATACCTTCATATGGGTGGAGGGAACACCATACCCTTCACGTTCGTTGATAATTGTGCGGACGCGATTGTATTGGCAGGGTTGGTTGATGGAGTGGATTTCGAAGCCTTCAACGTGGTTGACGACGATCTGCCTTCGAGCCGCGCCTTTTTGCGGCTCTACAGAACAAAGATCAAGGGCTTCAGATCGATCTACCTTCCCCATCTGGTTAGCTTTAGCCTGTGTTACCTCTGGGAAAAATATTCGCGATGGTCACAAGGGCAATTGCCGCCGGTTTTCAATCGTAACCGTTGGCATGCTGAATGGAAGAAAACGTTTTACAGCAATGACAAATTGAAAACGCGTCTTGGCTGGAGACCAAGAGTCTCCACTGCAGAAGGGCTACGAATGTACATCGAGGCCTGCGGACGAGGTCGGGTGAATGCTTAAGGTCGCGATCGTGGGCTGCGGCAAGATCGCTGACTCCCACGCGATGCAAATCCAAAGAATCGACAACTGCGAGATCGTCGCGGTGTGCGATCGAGAGCCGCTGATGGCCAAGCAACTCTACGAGCGCTTTCCGGTCAAGAGCTACTTTACAGATTTGAAGGAAATGCT
>DATNKB010000321.1:0-2249 GCA_035603595.1 Candidatus Dormiibacterota bacterium | reverse complement strand
GTGTTGCCTCCGGTTCCGCAATACCCGGTGGAGAGCGACGTGTACATGCCCACATCGGCTTGTCCATTTCGCTCTTCGAAATCGATGATCGACAACCGCGATATGCGAATGGTGGAAGCATTTGGACGGCTGAAGCCAGGTGTTTCTCTTTCGCAGGCCGGTGCCGATCTTGCCACGGTCGCCGGGCGATTGAAGGCCGAGTATCCCAAGTCGTACCCCGACAGCATGGGCTACTCTGCGATAACCACGGCGTTGCGGGACGAATTAACGCATGAAGCGCGCCCCACACTTCTGGTGTTGTTGGCTGCAGCCGCTTTCGTTCTGCTGATTGCATGTGCCAACGTAGCGAATCTGACGCTCGCTCGGATGGGTCAACGCGAACGCGAATTGGCGGTTCGCAGCGCGTTGGGAGCGGGGCGAAGCCGGCTTCTGCGGCAGCTTCTGACCGAAAGCTTTCTGCTCGCGCTCTTCGGAGGCGTGCTGGGGCTGGTGGCGGCCTATAGCAGCTTGAGCTTGCTCACTGAATTTGCTTTACGGTTGACACCTCGGGCTCATGAAATTCGAATTGACTTCGGAGTGCTGGCGTTCACGCTGATAGCCGCGCTTGGCACCAGCATCGTGTTCGGGACGATCTCGGCGCTTTTTTCGCGAATCAATCTGTCGTCGGGTTTGAAGGAGGGAAGCAGTGGCGCGGGCGCCGGACAACATAGAAATCGTGTGCGCAGCGTCCTGATCGTTTCGCAAATTGCGTTTTCGTTCATGCTTCTCACTGGCGCAGGGCTCATGCTGCGCAGCCTGTATAAGCTGCGGCAGGTGAACCCGGGCTTTGTCACCCAACACGTTTTGGCGATGCGGACGACTTTCAGTTTTAGCAAGTACGGGACCAATGAACAATTCGCAGAAATCGTCAAGAAGCTCCTCGATCGCGTCCAATCCGAGCCAGGTGTCGTGTCGGCGGCCGTGTCGTCGGGCTACCCTCTGGAACCAGAAGTGATTTCCGCGGGATCCAATGCGTTCTCCGGGCCGTTCCGCATTCAAGGACGTGACCTTGGCCCGGGAGAAGCTCCGCCAATAGGAGGACAGTTCTCGGTCTCGCCAGGCTATCTTCAAACGCTGGGGATTCCGCTGAAAGAGGGCCGGAACTTCACCGATACTGATACTCCAAAAAGCGAACTCGTAGTGATGATCAACGAAGCGATGAAGCGTCAATTTTGGCCGAATGAGGATCCGGTCGGGAAACGCGTGTCGGGTGACAACGGCGAGCATTGGGCTACGATCATCGGAGTCGTGGGGGATGTGCGCGAGTTCGGACTCAATCACGCGCCGTCGCCAGAATTCTTCCTTCCGGAATCGCAAGGTGCCAATCCAAGCGCTCTGCTGATTAAAACTGCCGCCGAGCCCGGCAGCATCGCGCGCCAGATTACGCGTGCCATTCACGAAGTGGATCCGCAGGCGGCTGTTACGCACGCAATGACTTTGGAGCAGGCACGTTATGAGTCCATGGCATCTCCGCGCGTGACCACTACCCTGCTGGGGTTATTCGCGGCACTCGCGTTACTGATCGCAGCATCGGGCATCGGTGGAATTATGGCTCTCACAGTGAGCCAGCGCGTTCGCGAGATCGGAATTCGCATCGCTTTGGGGGCGCAGCCTTCGGGAATTCTAAAGATGATCCTAGGACACGGGTTGCTGCTCGCCTCGATTGGCCTCGCAATTGGAGTCGCGGGAGCACTGTCACTTAAAGGGCTGGTGAAGTCACTGCTGTTTGGAGTTGCGCCCGCGGATCCGGTGACGTTTGCGGTTGTTGCGATTGTGCTTGGCGGAGCGGCACTGCTCGCAAGCTATGTGCCGGCTCGGCGAGCCGCCTCGATTGATCCAATCGACGCGCTGCGGATGGAATGACGGCGCCAGTTCGAGTGGCAGCGTTGCCGCATGTTACGTTGGGATCCTTCGCTGCGCTCAGGATGACAACGTTTTTGATTGGTCGCTAGTTCGATAGCCCGAATGCTCGATAGGTTGATAGCCTATGGACGCGCCCTGCCCTACGTAGCTGCGTTTTGTGTTGCACGGTATTGATTCCTACCGCGTACGAATCCCTATAAACTGAGAGCGTTCTTCTCTCGTGGTTGCCATGCGTGCGGTCGTTTGCGCGAAGTGATCCGAAGAACCGTCCAAGCCATGCTGAAACGATTATTCCTACACTACATCGCCGAGGAGGCGCGCCCGATGCTGCGCCTGGCCATCCCGCT
>DATNKB010000320.1:0-13735 GCA_035603595.1 Candidatus Dormiibacterota bacterium | reverse complement strand
CGCGGGGGGAGGATCTGCAGCATTACCAGAACCCGAGCCGCCGCCGCAGGCGCTTAGAAGGCCCATCGCTGTTATAAGAACTATGGCCAGAAACGAGTTTCGCATGGGAAGTAACGGACGTGAGTGTAGGGTCATAGGTTTCATGGGTTTAGAGATTCCCATTTCGATACACAGTATTTCAAGGGGGATATTCCTGTACTAGTTCACCGGGGGCGAAAGGGTGAGGCCCGGGATAATGTATAGACAGATCAACAGCCGTAGTAGCCCGCAGCACCGTTGGGGCACCGTTTCGTCGTGGTCTCTTGCGCAAGACATCTCCGGTCGCCTCGTCGCCAACGAACCGCCGGATGGGTTACAGTGAAGGAGAAGCTCTAAGGAGTTCCTCCATGTCCGCGGAGAGTTCGAACTCTCAATCCTTGCAAACCACGTGCTGCATAGTCGGCGGCGGACCGGCGGGAATGGTTCTGGGTTTCTTGCTCGCCCGCGCCGGTGTCGATGTTCAAGTGCTCGAAAAACACGCCGATTTCCTCCGTGATTTCCGAGGCGACACCATCCACCCCTCCACCTTTGAATTGATCTATGAGCTCGGAGTACTTGAAGATTTCTTGCGCCGCCCGCACCAGGAGCTCACCTCAATCGCCGGCGTAGTCGACGATACCACTGTGACAATCGCGGACTTTTCCCATCTGCCCACACATTGCAAATTCGTGGGCCTGATGCCCCAATGGGATTTTCTAAATTTCGTCGCAGAAAAAGCTCGCACGTATCCTGAATTTCATTTGCGTATGGAGTCGGAAGTTACGGACCTGATCATGGAAAATAACCGCGTGGCCGGTGTCTGCGCCAAAACCAAACAGGGCACGCTCGAAATCCGCGCAGACTTAGTCGTTGGCGCCGATGGCCGCCATTCCACGGTTCGCAAACAAGCCGGATTCGAAGTAATCGACCTCGGTGCTCCCATCGACGTACTGTGGATGCGCATCCCGCGAGACAAGACCGACCCCGAGCAAACCCTCGGCCGCTTCCAAGCCGGTAAAATTCTCGTAATGCTCAATCGTGGCGACTACTGGCAGTGCGCCTACGTCATTGCGAAGGGAACATTCGACGAAATGAAGCGGGAAGGCTTGCCGGCCTTTCGTAAGGGCCTTTTAGAACTGGCTCCATCTCTTGGCAATCGAACCGAGACCTTGAAAGATTGGAGCGATATCAGCTTGCTTTCAGTTTCCGTGGACCGTTTGCGCCAGTGGTCGCGAACTGGGCTGCTCTGCATCGGCGATTCTGCTCACGCCATGTCGCCTGTCGGCGGTGTCGGCATCAATTTAGCGATTCAAGATGCCGTCGCCGCTGCGAACGCACTGGCGCAAGCGCTGCTCGATCGCGCTCCTCTAGACGAACTGTGTCGAGCCATTCAAAAGCGCCGTGAGTTTCCGACAAAGATCACCCAGTCGGCCCAGCTCTTCGCGCACAAGAACTTCATTCGGCCTGCTTTGAGCCATAAACAGGCCGTACAGAAGCTCCCATTGGCGTTGCGTCTCTTGAAACAATTTCCCATGCTCCGCCGAATTCCGGCCCGGCTGATAGGCCTAGGCGTTCGGCCGGAACACATCCGCACCCCGGACGCCCGTCATTACCCGGCCGCCACCGCCGCACACGGTTAGGTAGCCACGACGAAGCCTTATTCATCGTAGGCACTTCTGCCCAAGTCTCGGCCTCGCCTCCATCGCATGGCCCATCGCCATGCTAAGATTTCAACTTCACAAAATTGAGCTGATAATGCGACTCAATCGTAGAAATTTCCTGAAGACCCTTGCCGCCGCGGGTGCAACGGCAGCCTTGCCCACTCTCCGTGCTGGCGACCCGCGCTCCGACAAACCGCCGCAGCCAGGCTCCTTCGATTTTGTCTTCTTCACCGACACGCACATCCAGCCCGAGCTCGATGCCGCCCACGGCTGCGATATGTGCTTCCGCAAAATCGCCGCCACCAAATCCGATTTCGCCATCATGGGCGGCGATCACGTTTTTGACGTGTTCGGCGTCGACGCCACCCGTGCTCGTATGGTCTTCGATATGTACGGCCGCGTCGAGCAGCTCATCGGCATGCCTCTTCACAACGCGATCGGCAACCACGATGTCTTTGGCGTGCTCACAAGAAGCGGCGTCGCTCCCACCGACCCCGCCTACGGGAAAAAAATGTATCAGGACCGCATGGGCCCCACGTTCTACACGTTCGATCAGAAGGGTTATCACTTCGTGGTGCTCGATTCGATCCAACCAACCGACGATCGCCTGTGGGAAGCTCGCGTCGACGAAGTCCAGCTTCAGTGGCTGCGCAGTGACTTGAAGGCGCTGCCTCCAGGTACGCCAGTCGTTGCCGTAATTCACTGCCCGCTTGTCACCGCATTTGCCACCTACGCGGAGGTAATCTCAGCCGGCCGCAAATACAACACGATGACCGTTGCGAACGCCCCCGAAGTTCTCGAAATCTTCGAGCATGCAAACGTAATTGCCGTGCTGCAAGGTCACACCCACGTCAACGAAGTAGTCGCCTACAGAAACACCCAGTACATCACCAGCGGCGCAGTCTGCGGCAACTGGTGGCACGGCCCCCGCCTAGGCACCCCCGGAGGCTTCTCAGTAATCAGCCTCCGCGAAGGCAAAGTAACGTCGCGCTACGAAACCTACGGCTTTCACAGCATAGCCCTAGACGAACGCTGGCGCCCAGCCGGCTAACGCAGCGAAACCATTGGAAGTCTTCGGTTTGCTTTTCGCTGAAGAGCTCCGATCGAGGGTGGGGTGTTGTGGGACGTTGGTTTTGCTTTTCGGTGGGAGCCCCCTACTTCAGTAGGGGGAGCTGGACTTCAGTCCAGCGAAAAAGAACGCTTAGCAATTGAATGGGCTTTAGCCCTGGGAATTTCCGACGGTCGAGCTAAACTCCTCAACGCCAAGGGAACAGCAACAGGATCGCGGATACAAACAACCCGATCAAAAGCATCACCGCAAACCTACGCACGAGCCACGATGCCGGAATAGGCCCGAGCGGTCGAGGCTGCCTCCTGGGAGGCACGGGAGGATCGAGCACCCCAACTCCCGTAATCTTTCGAGGCGGAATGCCGCCGCGCGAAGAAGCCGGCTGCGGCTCAAGTTCCTGCTCGCGCTCGTGGTACTCGTATCCCATTGCTCCCAATGCTACGCCAGCTCCAGAAGCGGTTGCTTAAAATTAAATCCGTCGGAACTCGCCACATTCAGCGTTAGCAATGCGAGGATGTCTCCACTGAGCGTGCGCTTTTAGTGGCACAGGCACTCTTGCCTGTGCGCCTTCGTTACGTCGTGACCCCACGACCTTGGCTTCAACAACCGGTCGCACTTGTTGATCGCAAGAGTTCTGAATAAATCGTCCGTTCCTTCTCACGTAACATCCTTACTACGGAGTATCTCCGAAACCCTCTCCGCAGGCATCTCTCCCCATCGAGCCATCGCCCGAGCGCGTTTCTCGAAACTCGGATGTGTCGAAAATATCTCCGCAAATCGGCTATAACGAATGGGCGCAGCGCTTAGCGCATAGATTCCAGCAAGTGCTCGAATAGCTGTTTCGGCGTCACCCGTGAATTCCACCTCTTTCCGATCTGCTTCGAATTCATGTTTGCGAGACAAAAAATAGAACGCCGCGAGAGGGGCGAATATGACCAATACTTCCAGCATCGGCCGAATCTGCCTCAGGCTCCGCCGGAAAACGAATAGCAGCAACGTCGTCATGGCGTAAATTGCCGTTGTCTGTAGAAGTTTCTTGCGCGTGTGTCCGGAAATGATGTGCCCCAGTTCGTGCGCGATCACGGAATCGATTTCGCGCTTGTCGAGTTGCTTCCCAAGATTATCCGTCAGAAAAATGCTGCCACCGCCCGCGAACGCGTTCGTAAGATGTCCGCGCCCAGCCGGAACAACGTAAACCCGCTGGAGCTTGACTCCCATTCGTTTTGCGATCGCAAGCGCTCGGTTTCGTGTCTCGCTCGCTTTCACCTCGTGCTGCCGAAATCCCTCGGCCCGTCGATAGAAGACCATCCCGAGAATCGAGCAGACGCCCGCGACCACAATCCAAATCGCTCCCAATAATTCTCCCTGCAGGACGTCATCGGCCGCGATGGCAATCAAGAGCAGCGGTACTGCGAAGCTTACGAGCCTCCACCAGGCCAGTTTCAGGACGTCAATCAGCGTCAACCTTTGCTTCAGGACGACTGCGCTGACGATATTGGCAAAAATGAGGTATAGGCCGAGTCCCACGACGGGCGGAATGAAAAAAGCGAGCCACTCCGTGAGTGGTGGTGCGAACCAATCTGCGAAGCGCGCGTCGGTCGAGGCACGAACCTCCGCAAGCAGATTCGAATCCCACATCGTCCACCAGATCGCTACTGTACTCGCCATGATCAACCTGCTGAACGCAAGAAATCTGAGCCAAACTCCGGTCCGTTCGGACGGCCGATGCAGCAAAGAAAATACGCGCGCGCATAGCGCCAGAACCAAAGGAATCATCACGATCGCTGCCGCGATAGCCATTCCCCTTTCAGTCCCCCGTGAACCGCTTATACCAAATTACTTGTGAGCCATCCGGACGAGAACCGCTCTAATAAATTTACAGTTAGTTACCATTGTGTTATCATGCGTCGTGGCGATTATTCAAAACTCGGCGCAGGCGCAACAATCGGTCAGCCTCATTACCCGCGAGGCAGGTCGCGAACCGTTTCCAAGCCCAGCCTCCTCTGCGAGTCTCCAAATTCTAATCGCGAATCCGCGATTAGAATCCAAGCTAAGTACGAAAGATCCCAGCCAGTTGCAAATTTCTAATCGAGAACGAATGGCGTCTTGTCGATCCGGTCCCTCGCGCAACCATCAATCACTTCGAGCGCCCGGCCCCTGAGCTCGAACCTCCAACTTCTAATCGTTACACCGCGATTAGAATCTCCCGCAACTCCAACAAAACAAAACACCAATCCAACTTCTAATCGTTACAGATCGCCGTTTTTCGCTCCCCTTTCTCGCTCAGCACTCATCACTCGTCTCTTGCCGCCCAGCACTCGCCCCTGTTGCCCCAACCTCCAGGAAAGCTATAATGAGCCGTAACCATTTCACCCAGATTCCGCGTTCCAAGCCTCTCATGCGGAAGGTAACGAATGCCGACCCAAACCAAAGTGAAAACAGCGAAATTCGATGCCGCGAAATATCACGGTCTCGACCGCGACGCGCTCATCCGCATTTATCGCACGATGTTCCTCTCGCGCAAGCTCGACGACCGCGAAATCCAACTCAAGCGCCAGAACAAAATTTACTTCCAGATCAGCGGCGCCGGCCATGAAGGCGTACTCGTCGCCGCCGGTCTCGTTCTCAAGGCTGGATACGACTGGTTCTATCCCTACTATCGCGATCGCGCACTTTGCCTGACGCTCGGCATGACGGCGTACGAGATGCTTCTCGAAGGAGTCGGCGCGAAGGACGATCCTGCCTCCGGCGGCCGACAGATGCCGTCGCACTGGGGCCACCAGAAATTGAATATCGTTTCGCGCTCGTCGCCCACAGGCACGCAGTTCCTGCAAGCCGTGGGCGCCGCGGAAGCGTCGCTCTACTACTGGGAATTTCCCAAGGCGCTCGAACAGGCTAAGCACGCGCCGCTCGGCAACGCCGTGAGATTCCATCGCGACGAGGTCGTGTACGTCTCGTCGGGAGAGGGAGCCACGAGCGAAGGCGAATTTTTCGAATCGCTCAACACAGCGTGCACGAAGCGGCTGCCCGTTCTTTACCTGATCGAAGACAATCAGTACGCCATCTCGGTGCCCGTCGAAGTGCAGACCGCTGGCGGAAGCATCTCGAAGCTCGTCGCGAATTATCCTGGGCTGCATATCGAAGAATGCGACGGCACTGATCCGCTCGAAAGCTACGCCGCGCTCAGCCGCGCTGCCGCGCACTGCCGCGAACGCAAAGGTCCGGCGCTGGTTCACGCGCACGTCACGCGGCCTTACTCGCATTCGCTTTCCGATGACGAGAAGCTCTATCGCTGCGATGAGGAGCGCGAAGACGAAGTGCGCCGCGACCCGATTCCGAAGTTCGGTCTCTTCCTCGTCCGCGAAGGCATTCTCGATGAACGCGAACTCGAAGCGATCGAGGCTGAAGTCGAGCGCGAAATTCTCGAGGCCACCGACCGCGCGCTGCACGCCGAGCTGCCCTCAAAGAATTCGATTTATGAATTTGTGCACTCGCCGGACGTCGATCCGGCCGCCGCGCAATTCGAATCTGCGCCCAAATTGCAAGGCGAGCCGAAAACAATGGTCGAAATGATTTCGGCCACTCTTATCGATGAAATGGCGCGCGACGAGCGCATCGTCGTCTTCGGCGAAGATATCGCCGATTGCAGCCGCGAAGAGCACCTGGACAAGCTGAAAGGGAAGGGCGGCGTTTTTAAGGCGACGTCCGGTTTGCAGCGAAAGTTTGGCAGCCACCGCGTTTTCAATTCGCCGCTCGCGGAAGCCAATATCGTAGGGCGGTCCATCGGCATGGCCACGCGCGGAATGAAGCCCGTAGCAGAAATTCAGTTTTTTGATTACATCTGGCCGGCGATGATGCAGCTACGCAACGAACTCGCCACAATGCGGTGGCGCTCCGCTGGATATTTCAAATCGCCGGCAATCGTTCGCGTCGCGATCGGCGGGTATCTCACCGGTGGCGCGATCTACCATAGCCAGTGCGGCGAAGTCACTTTCACTCACATTCCCGGTCTTCGTGTGGTGATGCCTTCGACGGCCCTGGACGTGTGCGGCCTTCTGCGCACCGCCATCCGCAGCGATGATCCGGTGCTCTTCCTCGAGCACAAACATCTTTACCGCCAGCCCTACAATCGCTCCGAATATCCGGGTCCGGACTTCACCGTTCCGTTTGGCAAAGCACGCATGGTGCGTGAAGGAACCGACGTGAGCATCGTGACCTACGGAGCCGTGGTGCATCGCGCGGAAGTAGCCGCGGCTGAACTTGCTCGCGATGGCGTTTCAACCGAAATCATCGACCTGCGCACGCTCAGCCCGTACGATTGGGATGCTGTGGCGGCTACGGTGCGAAAAACCAACCGCGTGATCGTAGCGTACGAGGACACGCGGTCGTGGGGTTACGGCGCCGAAATCGCGGCGCGCATCGCTGACGAACTTTTCGACCAACTCGACGCGCCCGTTCGCCGCGTGGCGGCTACGGACACATTCTGCGCCTACCAGCCGCAGCTCGAAGACGTGATTCTGCCCCAGACGGAAGACATCGTGCGCGCCGTGCGCGAGTTGGCCAAGTATTAGGACAATCGCCCGAAATAATTGACCACGCGAATGGAAACTTTTTGGGGGCTTGAATCGTAACTATAAGGTGGCGCGGAATGAGTCTGTCCGCGCGGGAGGTCTCAGGATGAATTGTTCCAACTGCAAGCGCGACATCACCGAATATTCGAATTTTTGCTATTACTGCGGGACCCGTCAGCGCGTGCCAAGCGCCGGCGCTCCGCTCGTCCAAAAGCGGCTGATGCGCTCAGTGGTTGACCGGAAAATTGCCGGAGTCTGCGGCGGCGTAGCTGAATATTTCGACGTGGATTCCACGATCGTCCGTCTGCTGTGGGTCCTGGCGTGCTTCGTTCCGTTCCCCGTGATCCCAGCGATCCTGGGTTACTTTATCGCCTGGATCGTGATGCCTGAAGCACCGGTTCCCGTTACGCCACCCGTCGAGTCGCAGCAGACGGTTCAGACTGCGTAAGTTTTGCGTCCGCGCCAAACGCAAAAAGGAATGATCGCCTAGCCGCGATCTTTCATCCGCCGAGGCGGCCTGCCTCCGCCGCTATAGATGGCGTGATCAAGCGAAATCAGCCCCGCTCCGATTGTCGCGAGCGCGAAACACGCTACTGCAAGCACTATAGGGAATTCGTAATTCTTAACTTCGGTGATTGGCCCCTGCGGCAAATGCACCTTCAGGACCGCGATCGCCATCTCGCCCGCCAGCAACAGCGCGCCGATGCGTGTGAATAGTCCGAGAATCAGGACGATTCCGCCAAAAAATTCGATAACGCCCGCGATGTAAACGAAATACGCCGGGAATCCCATTCGCTGGAAGGCTGGCATCATCTCGTGCGTGTGTGTAAACAGCTTGGGATAACCGTGAAAGATAAAAACGATTCCGATGCCGACGCGCAACAGCAAGAGCGCGAGCGGTTTCAGCCTTTCTAGAATTTCCACGCGAAAGCTCCCGTTGTACGAGTGATTCTCAGCCGATGGTCAACAACATCCCAAACGACCGGTGGATTGTATCAGAAGCAAAAAACTCTTCGAGCGTCGAAGATGTGGAAACTCTCGAGCGATGCGCTGCCGCGAACCGGATACTCGATGTTATAAAATCGAATCTTGCAATCGGAGATGCGTTAGGAAATGTCTGCGTCGAAACGAACGATTGGCGTCAGCACAGGAGGAGGAGACTGCCCCGGCTTGAACGCCGTAATTCGCGCCGTGGTGCGCACTGCGCGGCTGGAATACGGATGGCGGGTAGTCGGCGTGACGAATGGATTCAACGGGATCATCTGGCCCGAGCAATCGCAAGAGCTCACCATCGAATCGATCCGCGGAATTCTTCCTCGGGGTGGAACGATTCTTGGCACAACGAATCGTGGGAATCCTTTCAAGTATCCGGTGGAAGAGAACGGCAGCCAAGTGGTCCACGATTATTCGCAGCGTTGTATCGAGGGACTCGATCGACTCGGGATTGACGGCCTCATAGTGATCGGAGGCGACGGTACGCTGACCATCGCGCACGAGTTCGCCAAGCTGGGCGTCAACGTGGTAGGCGTGCCAAAGACGATCGACAACGATCTGTCGGCCACCGAGGTGACATTTGGATTTGACACGGCGCTGCACGTGGCCACTGATGCAATCGACCGCCTGCACACGACGGCCGAAAGCCATTCGCGCGTGATGGTAGTCGAAGTAATGGGCCGCGATGCGGGTTGGATTGCGCTTCACTCCGGACTGGCGGGCGGAGCCGACGTGATCTTGATTCCGGAAATTCCGTTCACGATCGAAACGGTCTGCGAATCGATTCAAAAGCGTGAGGCGCTGGGTCGCCCCTTCTGCGTGGTAGTTGTGGCGGAGGGCGTGAAACTTCCGAAGCGCGACGCGCTCGGCAAGCCATTTCCCAAGCCGCGGCCGGGACAAGTGGCAAATTCAATCGGATTTGCGATTCGCGAATTCATGAACAAAGAGGTGCGGGTGACGGTGCTTGGGCACGTGCAGCGTGGCGGCTCTCCGAGCCCCTTCGATCGCACCCTGGCGACGCGGTTTGGTGTTGCAGCTGTCGACCTGATCGGAGACGGAGAATTTGACAGAATGGTTTGCCTGCGCGCCGGGAAGATCGAAAGCGTGCCTCTAGAAGAAGCGATCAACGCACCCAAGCTGGTGGATCCAAAGAGTGATTACGTTCGCGCAGCGCGAGCAGTGGGTATAACCTTCGGTGACCGTCCGTGACGCGCAAACTACTCCTCGGATTTGCGGTGCTTCTGGTAGTGGCGGCTGCGGCGTATTTTCATCTGCGTCATGCCTCGACGCCGCTCGAGATCGCCTACGCGGCGAACCGCCAAGTTACGCTGCAGAGCACGACGGCGCAGGTGCGCGAGCCAATCACGACGGTCAGCTACGGAGATCGCCTGGAGGTGCTGCAACGATTTCAGGACCAAGTGAAAGTGCGCACTACCACCGGCCTCACCGGATGGGTGAATGAGCGCGACCTTCTCTCCACGGATGTCTGGCAAAAAGCCGCGGATCTGGGCAAGAGGACGTCTTCACTCCCAGTTCAGGCGCGCGGCCACACGAAAGCCCTCACGAATCTGCGGATAGACGCAGGCCGGGATGGAATTCGTCTGCGTCAGCTTAACAAGAACATCCCGCTTCAGATTTTCGAGCGCCGTGCCGTCGAAGTTCCCACGACTGGCGCGGCAGCGGCTTCAGAGGAACAGGCCAGTGACCCCGCTCAAGCCCGAAAAGAAGATTGGTGGCTGGTGCGAGCGCAGACTTCGGAAAAGGATTCAGTCTCAGGATGGATTCTCGGCCATTTTATCGACCTCGATGTGCCGCAACCGCTACCCGATTACGCAAGCTCCGCGGGAATGCGGATCGTGTCGTGGTCAGAGCTGAATAAAGTGATCGACGCGTCCGGAAAAGCCAGGCCGCAGTACTTACTGCTGGGCGCGCACGGTCCTGAAGGACAACCGTGCGACTTCTCCATGCTGCGCGTATACACGTGGGGGAAAAAGCGCGAGCGCTATGAGACGGCCTACGTCGAGGGTGGCGTGTGCGGAAAGCTGCCGGTTGAGGTGAAAGATTCACCGCAAGCCGGGGAGACGAGGTTTTCGTTCACGGATCTCAGCAATGGCGCGCCTGCTCAGCGCGACTACGTGATGCACCAGACCATCGTCCGCCGCGTGAAGCAAGCCGGCGAGACGAAGCCTCGAAAGCCGCGAAAGCACACGCGTTAATCAACGCGTTCCATCGGACGTGATTCGGCGTCACACTCCCGCCGAGATGCGATAAATTCTTCTGAGTATGCCCCTTCGCATTTGGTGTGCCGCCGCGGGTCTTCTGACGAGCATCATCGTTGCGGCTCTCGCCGGTTGCTCGCAAACTTCGACGGAAGCGAAATCGCCGCTTCCGCCTGTGCCGGCTTTGGAATTCGTCGCTCAATTCGGCGTGCGAGGCGGTGGTCCAGGGCAACTGTCGGAGCCGGTAAGCATCGCGACTGATCCCCTTGGCAACGTGTATATCGCCGATGCGGGGAGCCAGTTCATTCACAAATTCGACTGGCAGGGAACGCCGCTGCTCTCCTTCACGGAGGACGCTCTCAAGCACCCACAGTGGATTGCGGTTGATAGCGACGGCGACATTTACGTTTCGGATCCGGTCCGCGCAAGCGTATTTGTGATTTACCCCGGTGGCGAAAAGGATATTCATCGCGAATTGCACTTGAAGACCCGGCCCGGTAAGGAAGGATTCGTCAGCGTGGCGGCGGGCAGCGACGATTCGATCTACGTGCTGAATTCCGGCAGCGGAAAGCTTGACACGTACTCGCCTCGCTTCCGGCTTACGCAGTCCTGGGAGCCGGTGTCCGGCGCCGGCGATGCCGGAAGTCACTGGGGTCCGGTGGTGATGGGGCCAGACGGGAATCTCTACATATTTGACGAGCACGGAAGCCGGATCATGCGATTCACCGATGGAGGGCAGCTTGTCTCTGAAATAAAGCTAGCCTCGGGCGGCAATGCAGGGCGGCTGAGCTCTCAGTTCGCGGTTTCGCGGACGAGCATCATTGCGATGGATGCCGACGGACGAGTTGCACACGTCTGGACGATTGCGGGGAAGCCAATGTTCGACCAGGATCTCGCGCCGCAGTTGGGTCAGGCATTCCGACCGCCGCCAGCGCTTGCCGTAAGCACACGCGGGGAACTGCTGGTTCTAGATCAACCCCTGGCGCGAGTGCTCCGATATCGAGCGAACTTCTGAGTGCTCTCGCGTTACTTCCGAGCCATCTTCTCGGTCATGAAAAGGAGCAGTTGACGGTCGCGCGGATCCATCCGTCCCACCAGATCCTGAACACGGAGCATGAATCGCGACCATTTTCCCGAACTGGCCCAATCCTTTTCCGCCGGTTTTTTTGAGGAGGCTCCGGGAAGGGCAGGTGGCTTGTCGCTGTCATAGAACAACTGGTACAGCGGAATGTCCAGGGCACGCGCTAGCTTCTCGAGAGTTTCGATGGCCGGAACGGTGTGACCATTCTCCACCCGAGAAATGTAGCAGCGAAGCAGACCGGTGCGCTGTTCGATATCACCTTGCGAGAGGTTTTTCTCTTCGCGGATTGCTCGGAGCCTATTACCAATCATCATAGCGTTAAATTCTCCCGTAGTGTTTGTAGATGGAATTTAGGTCTATGTCAATGGCGTTCCTGCTTCCATTTCTGAGCTTCCTGCAGCTCTTCCTGGAGGCGTTTCTTCTCGGTGATATCGCTGGCAAGGCCGGCAATGCGCGCAACCCGTCCATTTTCATCGCGGACGATATAGCCGCGATCCCAGATGTGGCGCACTTCGCCATCGGGGCGAACGATGCGGTACTCCGCATCGTATCGGCTCCCAGTGGTCTCCTGATCGAAGAAGGTGAGAGCGCGCTCGTGATCATCGGGATGAACGGCATCGAGCCAGGAGTGGGGATCGTTGTACAGGGTGCTGCAGGGGCGGCCCCAAACAGTCTCGTAGGCTGGACTGATATATAAGAGCCGCGTATTCGTAATATCCATCAGCCAAAAGACGTCCGAAATCGTCGCTGCGAGCTGCTCAAAGCGATCGTTGCTTTCGCGCAGGGCTTTTTCCGCAACCATGCGTTCGACAACTTCCGCCTGCAACGCCTCGATGGTGGCGGTCAGATCACGCGCTTTTACCTCGACTGTCTCGTGCAGAATGCTTTGCAAGCCGAGTAACCCCTCTTCGACATGCCGGCGTTCGGACAAAGTGGCGGCTATTGCGAGCGTCGCCGTGCCGGTGACCGCTACAAAAGCTGCCAGGATCATCGAGGAAAAGTTAGAGTCGGGGTTCACAAACGGACCGTATCCATGGAACGTGCCCCAAATAGCCAGCCCAAACATCAGGAGTGTGGTTCCGGCAGCCTCCAATTGACAGAATCGAAAACCTGCCCAAACCAAGAATGGGATGCATATCCATTCTTGCAAGAGCTGTTTCTGGTGAACGAAGGCGGAAAAAGGTCCGAAAACGGTCAAGCAGACCGCGATTAAACCGACGAGCATCACGGAGAGTTCCAGGACCTCACGGTTGGATAACCGATGATGAGGTGAGCCAAAAATCAGTATGAGAAACGGAGCGAAGAGAAGGGCTCCGATTCCATCTCCCACGCACCAAGTCAACCACATCATCATCTTATCCAGACCTTGGGAAAACCCGGCCGGGTACAGGTAGCCGAGACAGATTGTTGCGCTAACAGCAGGAGCGAACACGCAAGCGGACAGGACAAACTTGAAAACGCCTTGCGCTGTGTCAAAAGCCTTAATTCCCTGCGCGAATTTGTTGACTAGATATGCGGCCGCGAGCGCCTCGAGTGTGTTTCCAATCGAAATCGCCAACGACGCGTGCAGGGGGGTGGCGCCCGCCTCACAAACCAAAAATGAGGCAATGAAAATCGCTGGCCAGACGCGATAGCCGAGAAGGAGCAAGGCAGCGAGCGCAACGCCTGTCGGCGGCCAGACAGGGGAGACCGGAGGATGCAAAATTGTGAGCTTTAACCCCAGGATTCCCGCAGCAAAGCAAGCGGCTATGACTACGAGAAATTGAGCGAAATCCTTGCCGGATTTCGGGAGCGACACTGTCGCTCGCAGATGCCTTACCGCAGTTTGCCACCACGTCATTGCGATCCGCCTCCGCGCGAATCGTTCCGCCAGTTTTTCGATGGGACGAGGCCGGCAGCCAGGACACCAAGCCACGCCAAAAAAGCCAGCGCCAGAATCGCGGCATACCCTAGCCTGCGCGGAGGACGGTGTCAAGGTAGCGCACACGACACCGTTAACCGGAAGATGACCGCGGGTCGTTTAGAGTAACCGAATGACCTGGGAATGTTGCTTCGGCAAACCGTTTACAGTGAGATAACATTCGGCCGAGGTGATTTGATATGGCGTTGTTGCTGACGGAAGC
>DATNKB010000319.1:0-3872 GCA_035603595.1 Candidatus Dormiibacterota bacterium | reverse complement strand
ATCAAGCACATCGAGCACATTCGTAAGGTTTTGGCCGTCGGCCTGAATGCGCATGTTGACACGCTCTGACTTATAGATATCGGCGCCTGCTGAAGCGCTCACCAGAAAGGCAGGATATATCCTGCCGCGATTAAAGTTGATTCGATCGAGTACCTTTTGCCCGTACTGGTCAAGAACGGTTTGGGGATCGCCGTCAAACTCAAAAGGAAGTCCTGAGTCATACTGAATTCCAGCCGCGAGCCAGAAGCGCGGCTTCACCTGATACCGGACGCGGCCACGAACTGTGTTTCGCTGATCTTGGGTGTTTGGAAAATGCCCATTAAGTTGCATGGCTTCATTCAGAGCGTCGGGGCCTAAGAAAAGGCCACCCGTAACCGGGAACCAGACATTACCCACATTGTACGAATAGCTCAAGAATCCCGACAAGCCTCGCCAGTCAGGAACCGAAAGCCTTGCTTCCGCTCCATAGATGACCGCTTTGCGAAAGGAAATCGGAAAGCTGATTGTCGTGTTCTGGATCTGGTCGTCGTCGGCAAAGTTGTTCACGAGGCGGCGGAAATAGTTGGCGTCGAGCCTTGTTTTGCCGACAAAGGCTTTGGTCAGCCCTGCTTCGTAATAATTGCCTTGCGACGGCTTGACCGGCAAGCGCAGGAAATTTCCTGGATCGATCGATTCCACGTCCGTGGAACTTGAAAGCAGAAGATTTTCAAACGACGGGGTTTGGAACACGCGGTCGTAGGAAAAATGCAGGACAAGATCAGTTGAAGGAAAATAGCGAGAAACCGAAAAGCGCGGGCCTACGGCCTGGCGATTTACGAGAACCTGATAGTGATCCCAGCGAAGCCCGGCGCTAATCGTCCAGTTTCCAAGGCGGATCAGGTCTTGCACGAATGCGGACTGCTCGAGGTCCGGACGGCGGCCCGCATTCGGCTGAGCGGGAACCGGAAAGACGAATGTCGGCGGAGTGTCCGGAGGAAATCGCGTGGGATCGGTGATGATGTAACTGAAATTTTCGTGCAGGAAGGTGTTGTCTGACTCGACTCCGAATTTCCATTCGTGACGTCCGTGATCAACGGTAACTGCACCCTTGAAATAGCCTTCGCGAAACCAATTGTGCTGAAATACTTCGATGGGAGTGGAGTTCGCGTTGGAGTTGAAATCATTGGAGTTATCCCGAACCATTCCGCGAACATCAGCTACGACGTGCGAAGAGAAAATGTGCTGGTAAGAGGCGATGCCCATCGTCTCGATGTTGTCCGCCGTCTGGCGCTGGCCGGCTGCCTGCTGCAACATTTCATTCGGAATGTCATAGCGCGCAATTTCATGGCGGACGATGAAGCTGAGGCGATCGCTTGGCGTGAAATTCCGCTCGTAACGCGTGGAAAAATCGCCGAGCGTTCCAGTGTTTGAGAAATTCTGCGGGACTACCGGATTCAGATAATGGTCCGTCATGCTGCCGCTGGCGCTCACTCCGAAGGCATTCTTGCCCCAGACATACTGTGCCTGTCCGAACGCCCCTGCGGAATTGAAACTGCCGCCGGAAAGCACAAACTGGCCATGAAGACCGGGCGTGGGGTCTTGCAGCGTGTTGACTTCGATCACTCCTCCCATTTTCCGGCCATATTCAGCGGGGATTCCTGACGTATAGATGCTCATCGATTGCACGTCATCCGCTTCAATTTCCGGGCCGAAGCTGGGCGACCGATTATCGGTGAGTGGAATGCCATCCACCACGAACTGGGTCTGATATTCAGAACCGCGCGGATGCAGCACGGCATTGCCTTCATACAGCCAACCCGGCTGCGCATTCACCAGATCTTGCAGCGAGCGTCCCGGAACCGAGCTGACTCGGTTTTGGATCAGGTCGGTTCCAACTTCGCTCACGGCTCGAGGCTGGTCGGGATCGATCAACGTGTTGGCTGCATTCACATCGATCGACTGATTTACCGCCGGTAATTTGAGTTGGATTGCGAAGTCGGTGGGAATCGACGAACGAATTTCCACGGCTTCGGAGACCGGCGCGAAGCCGGGATGGTTGATGTCTACCCGATAGATACCGTAGGGCAGGCGAGGGAGGCGCAAGCTTCCCTGATCGCTGGTGGTCTGGGCTGTGCGGTATTGATTCGCTTTACTGACGATTTGAACGAGGGTTTTCACGCCCAGGCCGGAGGGATCGGTCACTTTCAGATGCAACTCGCCATAGTTACTCTGGCCGAACGAGGGAATCGCGATGATCAGTAGCAGTAGAGCGAGACAGGCACGTTTTGTCCCGGCTAGAGCGGGCGGTCGGCCATTTCCTGTCGAGGGTAGGCAAAACATCTCTAAAACGGTACACCAAACGAGGTCAAATTTCCTGGGTATGAAGCTAGGGGATTCCTGCCGACACTGTTTCTAATTCTTTTCGCCAGCTACGGCGCAGAGACTGGCGAGTGTTCCTCCAGATAGCGAAGCAAGAGGCTGTACAAATGCAGCAGCGTGCCCTGGCCTTGCGAAATTGAGTGCGTGCGATCCGGGTATTCCATGAAATCCACCGGCTTATCGAGTTCGATCAGGCGATTGAGTAGCAGTTCGCTGCCAGCGTAGTGAACGTTGTCGTCGCCCGAGCCGTGAACCAAGAGCAAGTGGCCACGCAAACCTTCTGCAAAATTTACGGCGGAGCTGTTGCGATAGCCTTCCACGTTTTCGAGGGGGAGGCCCATGTAACGTTCCTGGTAAATTGTGTCGTAGAGACGGAGATCGGGCACAGGCGCGACGGACATGCCTACTTTATAGAGATCGGGGGAACGGAACATTAAATTCAGCGTGCTCGAGCCGCCGCCACTCCATCCCCACACGGCAACACGTTCGGGGTCGGCAAACGAATGCGAAGCGAGAAAATTTCGAAGCGCCGTCGACTGCTCTTTGACGACCACCGGATGAATCGAGCCATAAATCGCTTTGCGCCAGGCTCGTCCCTTGGGCGCGGGAGTGCCACGGTTATCGAAGCTGACAACCACGTATCCGGCTGCGGCGGCTGCGCGAGCAAAATAGATGTGTCCTGTTTCCCATGCGTCGAGAACTGTTTGCCCCGCTGGTTCGCCATACACATACACCAGAACCGGATATTTTCTCGTTGCATCAAAATGCGGCGGTTTCATGATGAATGCGTCGAGCGAGATTCCATCGCCGATGTCGGTCTTGAAGAATTCAATTGGCGTCTCGAGTAGCACCGAAGCATTCGCACGCAGGCCGGAATTGTCTTCGAGCATTCGAGCTGAGCGGTAATTGGGAAGTTCGACGAGATCGGTGGCGGGTGTTAAATCGGCGCGGGAATACGTGTGGAATGCCCAATGGGAATCGGGTGACACGTCGTACACATGGGTCCCGGGAGTGTTTGCCGGGCTCACGCGTTCGGCGTCACCGCTCCCGTCGAGGCGCGCGCGATAGAGATATCGCTGCGTTGCGTTATCGGGAGAAGCAATGAAATAGAGCCAGCCGCCCTTTTCGTCCGTGCCATCGATGCCGACTACATCGTAATTGCCGCGAGTGATGAGCTTGGCGCCGCCTTCGGACCTAGAGACCCGGTAGGCATGGCGCCAGCCGTCGCGTTCGCTGAGCCAAAGGAATTCAGCGCCGCCGCGAAGCCAGGTGATTTCATTCATCACGTTGACCCACGCTTTGTCTTCATCGAGAAAAACAGAACGCACCGTGCCGCTCGAGGCATCCGCAAGAAGAACATCGTTCCTGTTCTGCAGGCGGTTCAGGTGTTCGATCACTAGTTCGTTCGAATTTTCGGCCCATTCCATGCGGGCGATATAGTTGTTGCGCGGATCGCCAGGGACGTCGAGCCAGCGAGTGTCACCGCCGGATGCGTCAATCACGCCCACGCGAAC
>DATNKB010000318.1:0-8484 GCA_035603595.1 Candidatus Dormiibacterota bacterium | reverse complement strand
CGGCAAACCTATGGCGGCACGTACCGCCTGATGCGCGACAATTTCCCGCGCTTCGGCATCGTCGTGCGCCACGTCGAAACCGATCTCGCGGGAATCCAACAGCTGGTGAATCCGCGCACGAAAGCTCTCTACATCGAGACGCCCACGAACCCCACACTGCGGCTCGTGGATTTGCAAAAAGCAGTCGCCTTCGCGAAAGAGTGGGGACTGATTTCGCTGATCGATAATACTTTCGCGAGTCCGGTATTGCAGAAGCCGATCCAGCTCGGATTCAACATCGTGCTGCACAGCGCTACGAAATATCTTTCAGGGCATTCCGACCTGATCGCAGGCGCCGCCGCAGGAAGCCGCGCCATCATCAACGAAGTGCGCCACAACATCATCAACCTTGGCGGCTCGCTGGATCCCGAAGCCGCGTATTTGCTGATTCGCGGCATGAAGACGCTCGGCCTAAGAATGGAACGCCAGTGCGAGAACGCGATGATCGTCGCGAAATATCTGGCGAAGCACCCTAAGGTCGCCAGAGTGCATTATCCGGGACTCGCGTCGCACCCCGATCACAAGCTCGCCAAGCGCCAGATGAAAGGATTCGGCGCGATGCTCGCCTTCGACTTGAAAGGCGGCCTTCCGGCTGCGCGGCGCTTCTGCGATCGCGTGCGCATCTTTTTGCTGGCGGCGAGTTTGGGCGGCGCCGAATCCCTCGTCGTCCTGCCGATTTACACGTCGCATTACAATATGTCGGAAGCGGAGCTTCGTGCTGCTGGAGTTGGCGCGGGAACCGTGCGCGTTTCAGTGGGGCTCGAAGATCCCGCGGACTTGATCGAGGATTTGCGCCAAGCGCTCGGCTAAATTCCGCTTAAAAGCTGAGGCGTTTTCATGCGAAATGCGCAATTTGAGCGCAATCCTTAGGAGCGTTTTACCGCCGATTAGAAATTTACAACTTGCTGATTTGGCGTGGCTTATGCGGGATTTTAATCGCGGAAGCGTGTATTAAAACCTCAGTAATCACGGCGAGACGGGGGCGAGTACCCCACGATCGTAAGCCAGACCCGGCCATCTTCCGGCACCCTTTCTGGCTAGCGGCTTCTTTCGGGCGCTTCACCTGCTTAGATGCTGGCAACCAGCGTGGGCGTTGCGTAGGGTGGAATTCGTGAGTAGAATTGGGGCCGGTCCCCGTTGTATTTCCTCTTCGTTTAGGAGGTCCTCATGCGAGCGTCCATCCGGGTTTCCCTGTTGATGGCTTTCTCTTTGTTTCTGGTTCCTTCGATTTTTGCGCAGACGAATCCTCCGCCATCCGATCCGCATGAACTGGTGATTCATCAGCCGCGTACTCTTTCGAGCCCTGCCGAGCGATCGGCGGCCATCGATCTTTTGGAAAACGCGCGGCAAGATTTAAACATGCACACGTTCGGCGCGTACCAATTGAAAGCGTCGTTTCAAACTTCCGGCGCGTCCCAGAACGAGGGCGATGGAACGATGGAAGAGCTCTCGAACGGGCCGGAGTGGCGATGGACGGCGCAGATATCAGATGCGAGCGTAGTCCGCGTGGGCGGCAATGGGCATGCGTACGGAGCGAATCCCAACGAGCCGGTTCCGATGCGGATTCAGGAAATTCGTGCGGCTTTGCATTGGCCAATCTTCCGGAATGCTGGAGCCCAGAGCGTGATTCGATCGGCGAACGAGAAACTGAACGGCAAGCCGGTAACGTGCCTGCTGCTGAGTTCGGCCGTGCCGGAAAATCCGGCGCCGCGCGCGTGGGTGGAGGAAGAGTATTGCATCGATCCCGCGTCCGGCTTGTTGCAGATGTGGTCGGCGGCGCCTGGAATTTATGCGGAGTACGATTACGAGGGCGCTGCGGAATTTAATGGACACACTCTGCCGCGGCAGATTTCCATCTTCGAGGGCGGCGCGCTCGCTGTTCAAGCGCGCGTGGAAAGCTTTGGCAATCCGGGCGAGATCGATCCGAACGCTTTCAAGCCGGGACCGGAAATGACGGATGCGGGAGAATCGTTCACGCTATCGGGGCCGCGGCGGTTTCCGATGCGCGTGGACCCTTCTGATGAGCCCCCTTCGACCTATTTTCAACCCGTGATCGTTCATGCGACGCTCGACGCGCAGGAAGGGCGCGTGATCGACGCCGAGGCGCTGCAGAATTCCAATCAGGATTTGAGCCGCGCGGCATTGGAGCTGGTCAGGAGTACATCCTTTCATGCGACGGGATTCCAGCAGGAAGTTTTTATCAACGTGCAATTTCATCTGCCGGCGCAACAAGTGGGCGGGTTGCCCGTAATGCATTCTTCTGTGCATTGGGTGATTTGGGAGCACCGG
Source organism: Candidatus Dormiibacterota bacterium (assembly GCA_035603595.1). Classification (GTDB taxonomy): domain Bacteria; phylum Acidobacteriota; class Terriglobia; order Acidiferrales; family UBA7541; genus Palsa-295. The sequence continues at coordinate 6,156 of DATNKB010000318.1, read as the reverse complement.
GGAAAAGCGTCGCCAAGAAAGCCGGGTCGCGACGCAGTTTAAAGTTTCTTCAAATCGGCGATTCCATAGGGTGCAGTTGCCTAAAGGCCTCAGATCAATTCCGGCCGACGTCTGGCCGGAATGGGACCTGAGCTACGGACCCAAAGCGAAATCGACCAGAGACCCACCCTTGCGGATGGGCCGAGGTGTGCTTTTTGGTGCGCGGAACGTTTTTGAGGGACGTTATCAGCGCGTTTCCGCCGTCATCACTTTCTGAGCAATCTTCCAGGTTCCGTTAGCTTTCAGACACGACAACACGTCAGTGAAATAACGCGGAGGAATCTGTAATTTCAACTTCAAGAGAGCGAGTTCTCTTACAACGTCTATGGACAAAATCTCATCGTGGCGCTCGAAGCCCGGTTGTTTAGGAGCTTTCATGTTTCGGACCGCTGCCAGCCATACCTCGATCGGCGTCACACTCACGTTGCCGTCCTCACTGACTTTTGTCACTGAGCTTGAGTGATGAAAAATAGAGGCGAACTTGTCAGCATCCATTTCATAGGCAGCGTCGAAATAGGCCTGCGCTATGGCGAGCAAAGCACGAATATCGGTGTCCATAGGAGAGCATCCTTTTTGTTTGGTAAAGTCGTAAAGACTGCGCCTTGCGCATAGCCGTTCGGGTTTATCTTCCGACCAAGGACTGCAAGTGCTGAGGGTAACGCGCGCCTTGAACGGTAATTTTGGAGGCTGCGTTATCGATCTCCTGCAGGTCACCAGGGGTAAGCTCAAGCTCGATCGCTCCCATATTTTCCTGAAGCCGGTGCAGCTTTGTCGTACCAGGGATGGGAACGATCCAAGGCTTTTGAGCAAGCAGCCAACCAAGAGCAATTTGCGCGGGTGCGGTCTTCTTCCGCTCAGCGATCTCACCGAGCAAATCAACGAGCGCCCGGTTCGCCTTTCGAGCTTCGGGAGAGAACCGAGGGACGACGTTCCGGAAGTCGTTACTATCAAATTTCGTCGTCTCGTCGATGTGCCCAGTGAGGAAGCCTTTCCCGAGAGGACTGAACGGCACGAAGCCGATCCCGAGTTCCTCCAGAGTCGGAATGATTTCCGCCTCCGGCTCGCGCCACCACAGCGAATATTCGCTTTGAAGAGCCGTGACCGGCTCGACGGCGTGCGCGCGACGGATCGTCTGGGCACCGGCTTCGGAAAGCCCAAAGTGCTTCACCTTCCCTTGATGGATGAGGTCTTTTACGGTTCCCGCGACATCTTCGATCGGCACTGCAGGATCAACTCGATGTTGATAGAACAGATCAATCACATCGGTCTTGAGCCGCTTTAGGGAGGCGTCGGCAACTTCTTTGATGTGCTCGGGCCGGCTGTCGAGCCCAGCCTGCTTTCCGTTCTCGTCGAGCTTGAAGCCAAACTTAGTTGCGATCACGACCCTATCGCGAAAGGGCGCCAGCGCTTCACCGACAAGTTCCTCATTCGTGAACGGGCCATAGACCTCGGCAGTATCGAAAAATGTTACGCCCAGGTCGACCGCCGCCCGGATTACCGAGATCATCTCATTCTTCTCGCCGGCCGGACCGTAACCGAAGCTCATCCCCATGCAGCCAAGGTTGAGGGCTGAAACCTCCAATTCGCTCTTTCCCAGTTTTCGCTTTTTCATTTGATTCTCCATGGAACTCTAGCTATCCAGCCTACGACCGGAAGCGCTGTGGGAGGTATCCAGATCCTCCAAATCCATTGCCTAATCCTCTCTCGCCCCAAGAATCTCGTTTGGACTTCACAGCCCAGCGGTTATTCTTTCCACGCGGAGTAGCATTCGAATATGAGAGATCGCGCAGAAAGCGCGCCGGACCTTGAAAGCCGCGCCGAACAAAAGCGCTCTGAGCTTGCGCACAAAATTGCCTCGCTGATGGGCTCGAAAGAGAAATGGGTCACAGATGTGCCCGGCCTCACTTTGGTGCGCCGAACCAAAGTGGTCGCCGCCGGCTGCGGGACTTACGAGCCGAGCATCGCCGTCATCGCGCAGGGACGAAAAGAGGTGCAGCTGGGGAAGAGAACGTTCATTTACGACGAGTCCAGGTACCTGCTGACGTCGGTGGACCTACCCATCGTAAGCCGACCGCTCGAAGCGAGCGAAGAGCGGCCGCTCCTAGCTCTCTCCGTATCGCTTAATATTGCGGTTGTCCGAGAACTCCTTAGGAAAGATGAGCTTCCGCTAGGAGCGACAGCTTCAGATGACCCTGCGATGGCGACCGGAGAAACGACAGCTGAGTTGCTAGATGCATGTTGCCGTTTGGTAGAGCTTGTCGAAACCCCGAAGGACATACCGTTTCTGAGTGGCTTGATTCAACGTGAAATTATCTACCGGATACTTCAGGGGCCAGAAGCCGCGCGGCTCCGAGCAATCGCAACCCGAGGGGACCAAAGCCAACGAACGACGAAGGCGATTTCCTGGATCAAGTCGAACTTCGCAAAACCGCTCCGCGTGAAGGAGCTGGCATACATGGCCGGCATGGGCGTTTCCACGTTTCACAATCATTTCCGAGCACTAACCGCGATGAGCCCTCTTCAGTACCAAAAACAGCTTCGGCTGCAGGCTGCACGTTCGCGGATGCTCCTGGATGGCCTCGACGCTGCAAGCGCTGCGTTCGAGGTGGGATACGAAAGCGCCAGTCAATTCAACCGCGAATACAGCCGCTTCTTCGGCCAACCGCCGATGCGGGATATTCGAACCCTGCGCTCGCCGGGCGCTCCGGCGCTGGAGTCGGTCAACTACCAGTAAAAAGGGCGACGCGACAATCAGCCTGAGCAAGCAGACATTCGCATTTTCCCGTCCCAAATTTTAGGGTCCATTGCACACACTCTTTTACCTGTTGCTTTCCCAAAGGAAGTGTGGGATATTCCTGTTGGAAACCCAAATGAAGGTGCTATGAAACAAAAAACGGATGTTCTCCAGGGCACGCTGGCGTTGATGGTGCTCAAGACTCTCGATGTCTTGGGGTCGCAGCACGGATATGGGATTGCGCGGCGCATTGAGCAGATCAGCGGCGATCTGCTGGCGGTGAATCAGGGGACGCTGTATCCCGTGCTCTTGAAACTGGAGCAGGAAGGGGCGATCGCATCGGACTGGGGAGCTTCTGAGAATAATCGGCGGGCCCGTTTTTATCGGCTGACGAAGGAAGGGCGCAAGCAGCTTCAGGTGGAGACCCAGGATTGGGAACAAACTGCGGCGATCATTGGGCGGTTCTTCGAGGTGAAGGCGGAGGATTTGCCATGAAATTTCTGAGAAGGTTTCTGGCGCGGCTCAAGAATTTTGCCAGCGGGCGGCGAGACGACAAACGGCTGCGGGAGGAGATGCAAGAGCATATCGCCCTGCAGACGGAGGAGAATCTGCGCGCGGGGATGAATGCGGAAGAGGCACGGCGGCAGGCGGTGATGAAGTTCGGAGGGGCGGGGACAGTGAGAGAGGATTACCAGGCAGAGCAGGGGCTGCCGGTTTTTGAAAATCTGCTGCAGGACTCGCGCTTCGCGATCCGCATGCTGGCCAAGTCGCCGGGCTTCGCCGCGATTGCGATTCTGACGATGGCGCTGGGCATCGGAGCGACGACGGCGATTTTCAGCCTGGTGGATGCGACGCTGCTGCATCCGCTGCCCTTCCCGCACCCGGAGGAACTGGTACGCATCGAGGACGATCTGCCCGGTGCGGGCGCTACCGACGCGGGCGTCTCGATTCCGGAGTTTAAAGATCTGCAGCGGTCGGGAATTTTTCAGTATGTTGTGCTGGAGATTTTCGGGTCGGCGAACCTGACGGGTGCATCGCAGCCATCGCGGATGCAGTATGAGGGGGTGTCGCCCGCATATTTTGCGATGCTGGGGGTGAAACCGGAGCTGGGGCAGACGTTCGATCCGCAGGATCAAACGCCGGGATTCACGCTGGATGTGGTGATCAGTGACGGGTTGTGGAAACGTGCTTTCGGGAGCGATCCGCACGTTGTGGGAAGAAGTTTGCGGGCGGACAACGATTTGTATCGGGTGATCGGGGTGATGCCGCCGGGTTTTCGCGACCCGGGGCGAACCGTGGGCGAGAGGAATACGGAACAGTGGGCGGCGTTGGGTTTTTCGGATAATCCGGCTCAGGCCCCGCAACGCAGTTTGCGGTTGCCCCTGGAAACGGTGGGGCGCCTGAAGCCTGGAGTGACGGTTGCAGCGGCGCAAAGCCAGATGGATGCGTTGGTAGCTTCGTTGCGGGAGCAATTTCCGGGCGATTATCCGGCGGACAACAAGTGGACGGTGCGGTTGGTGCCTCTGAAGGAAAACCTGGTGGGGAACGTTCGGCAGTCGCTGATCCTGCTGCTGGGCGCAGTGGCGCTGGTGCTACTGATCGGCTGCGTGAACGTAGCAAATCTGCTGTTGGCGCGGGCCAGCGCGCGATCACGGGAGATGGCCGTGCGCCAGGCGCTGGGAGCGCCACGCAAGCGGCTGGTGCGGCAATTGCTGACCGAGAGCCTGCTGCTTTCGCTGCTGGGGGGAGTGGCGGGGCTGGTGATTGTGTTCTGCATGAAAGGACTCTTGCTGCGGCTGATTCCGGAGAGCCTGCCTCGGCTGAACGACCTATCGATCAACTGGACCGTGATGCTGTTCGCGCTGGCGACTTCTATCGCAGCCGGGATAATTTTCGGCCTGGCGCCCGCGAGGCAGGCAGGGCGGTTAAATCTGACGGATACGCTGAGGACGGAGGGGCGTGGATCGAAGGGTTCCAGGCAGCAGACGCGCACGCGGCGCGTGCTGGTGGTGACGGAGTTTGCGCTGTCGCTGGTGCTGATGGTGGCCGCGGGCCTGCTGCTGCGCAGTTTTTGGGATTTGTACAAGGCGCCGCTGGGATTCAATCCGCAGCGTGTGATGTCGGTTCAGTTGTGGCTGCCGAGCCCCAACGATCCGAAGGCGGACATTTATGGAACGGCTGCTCAGGAGGCAGTGTTTGCGCGCGAATTGCTGCGGCGCAGCCGGTTGCTGCCGGGAGTGCAGGAGGCGGCGCTGGGAGCGGAGCCGTCGATTCCGCTGCACCACGACCGCAACCTGAGCGCGCTGATCGTGGAAGGACGCGAGACACAGAAGCAGCCGCCTACGGTGGAGCGGTCGCAGGTTACGCCGGAATATTTTCATTTGCTGGAGATTCCGTTGCTGCGGGGCCGTCTGTTCAACGACGGGGACGACGAGAAGGCGCCACAGGTGGCCGTGATCAACCAGGCGATGGCAGAGACTTACTGGCGGGGCGAGGATCCTCTTGGGAAGCGGCTGAAGGTTGGCGGTGGCAGGGCCGGGGTTGGCCAACGCGCGAGCAAGACCTGGATCACGATCGTCGGGGTGGTCGCGGATGCTCGAACCGAGTCGCTGGCGAACGCGAGCGTTCCGCTAATCTACCTGAGCCTGTACCAGGAGACGCCCAAGGAGCTGGCCATCTTTCTGCGTGGAGACCTGAATGCGAGCGCGATTCCGAAAGAGGTGCAGGCGATGGTGCAGTCAGTGGATCCGGAACTGCCTGTTTACGGAGCGCAGACGCTGGACGATGCGGTGTCGGCGTCGCTGGAGCAGAGACGATTCTCGATGGCTATTGTGGCGACCTTCGCGATAACGGCGCTGCTGCTGGCGGCGCTGGGAATTTACGGAGTGATTTCGTACATCGTGAGCGAGCGCACGCAGGAGATCGGCATTCGCCTGGCGCTGGGGGCGCGACAGGGGACCATCCTGCAGATGGTTCTGCGTCAGGGGCTGGGACTGGCGATGGCCGGCGCCGGGCTGGGACTGGTGGGATCGGTGATCGTGTCGCAACTGATGGCAGGGCTGCTCTATGGCGTAAGGCCCACCGATCCTCTTACATTTGTTGGCGTCACCCTGGTGCTCACCGGTGTGGCGCTCGCGGCCTGTTATATCCCCGCGCGGCGGGCAATGCGTGTCGACCCGATGATCGCACTGAGATACGAGTAGTTTCTTGAGGTCCTCGATGTGGCTCGGATTGAAGTGAAAGCATAGGATCTTCATGAGAATCCTTAGACGGTTTCTGGCGCGGCTGCTGAACCTGACGGCGACGCCCGCGCAGGACGACAGGCTGAAGGAAGAGATTGAGGGACATATCGCGATGCAGACTCAGGAAAATATCCGTGCGGG
>DATNKB010000317.1:0-9890 GCA_035603595.1 Candidatus Dormiibacterota bacterium | reverse complement strand
CTGCTGCACCCAGTGCCAGTTGCCACCGCTGCGATGTAAGAACCCCGCTTCGCCGAGCCGCTCGCACAATTCCGGCAACTCCACGCTGCCAAATCGTTCCTCCGGCGAAAGCGGCAGCTCGAACGCAGCGCACTTCAAATGATTCACAAGAATCTCGAGATTATCCGGCTGCACATAGGCATGCTCGGGCGAACGCCCAAAGAAATAGTCGGGATGCTGCACGATGAACTGATCGAGCGGCGCGGACGACGCCACGAGCACCGCGCATGACGTTCCCTTCCGTCGCCCCGCCCGCCCGGCACGTTGCCAAGTGGAAGCAATCGATCCTGCATAGCCCGCCATCACACACGCATCGAGCGACCCGATATCGATGCCCAGCTCCAGCGCATTCGTCGCGACCACGCCTCGCACGCGCCCTTCGCGTAGTCCGCGCTCAATTTCCCGCCGCTCGCCCGGAAGATATCCGCCGCGATAACCGCGAATCGGTTCCGGCTGCCCGATCTGTGGCGGATTCGCCTGCTGCAAATAGGTGAGCAGCACTTCTGTATGCAAGCGGCTATTGGCGAAGACAATCGTTTGCAGCTTTCGCGCGAGAAGTTCCTTTGCAACGCGCGTCGCTTCATTCAAATAGCTACGACGGATACCGAGATTGCGATTCACCATTGGCGGATTGTAGAAAACGAATAATTTCTCAGCGGCGGGAGCGCCATTCTCAGCCACCAGCTCCACTTCGCGTTCGATCAGCTGCGAAGCCAGCTCGCCCGGGTTCGCAATCGTTGCCGAGCAACAGATGAATTGCGGCTTCGATCCGTAAAATTCCGCAACGCGCGCGAGTCGCCGCAGCACGTTCGCCAGATGACTTCCAAAAACTCCGCGATAGGTGTGGAGCTCATCCAGGACGATGTATCGCAGGTTCTCGAAAAGCCGCGTCCACTTCGTGTGGTGCGGCAAAATTCCCGTGTGCAGCATGTCCGGGTTTGACAGCACCACGTGCCCGCGCTCGCGAATCGCTTTCCGGGCGTCGGAAGGCGTGTCGCCATCGTACGTGGACACCCCGAAGCAATCGTCCAAGCGCGTGGCCAAATCGTGCAGCTCGGCAAGCTGATCCTGCGCCAGCGCCTTGGTGGGGAAGAGGTAAAGCGCTCGCGTGTCGGGCGCCTCGAGCACGGAATTCAGCACCGGCAAGTTGTAGCAAAGCGTCTTTCCCGAGGCCGTGGGCGTCACCACGACAAAATCCTTGCCCGAATGCGCCAGCTCTGCAGCCTGAGCCTGATGCGAAAAGAGCTGCTCGATCCCTTTCGCGCAGTAGGCCTCACGAAGCTCAGCTCGCACCCATTCCGGCATGGCGCGGAACTGCGCCTCGCGGGCAGGCAGGTGTCGAATGGTCGTCAGGACCTCGTCGGCCTTATGACGTCCCGCAAGGCTCCCCAGCACGTCCTGGAAGGTAGCGAGCGTCGTTCCCGTCTTTACGACCGCCAGCCCTCGAGTCGGTGCAGGCATCGAAAAATCCCCCGAAATCCGCCTTCGCCTTTTGTTCGCTCACCCTAGCAGAATGTGGTGGAGCGTGCAACCCACAATTTGACCCCGTTCGCATATCGCTCACGGGCGCCCCGCCCACTTGACACACCCGCCCACAAAGCCGCTAAATAAAGACCATGGCTCATTCGTATTTAGTCTTCGACTTCGGCACCGACGAAGAAACCGCTCAGCAGGCTCGGCACAAGATCGAAGCGTGGAAGCAGGGATTTCGCCTCGGCAACAAGATGCTTCTGAAATTCGAACGCGTCGAGCCCGACGAGCAGTCGGACGCAGCGAAGGCTTCCTCCGCGAAGAAGAAATCATCGGCAAAGTCTGAAAAAAATAATTCCGGCTCGAGCGTCCGCGTTTTCGTACGGCTCGACTTCTCCGATCACGAGAAGTTGTCTCAACAACGCTGGCTCGATCGCATCCCGAGCGAGGATCCTTTCAAATCTGCGGACTGCGAGATCATCCGCCAGCCCGATGCGGAATTTGAACAGACCGCCGAACTATTCGAGTCTCTCGACTAAGCTGCGACACCAGCACAAAGGAACCGCCGATGAATGTTGCTCGAATCATGTCCATGTTCGCAATTTTTGTGCTTTTGGCGGTGGTAGCGTCGACAGCGCAGTCGAATCGACCTTCGCAGACCTTTGATACGTCCTCGGGCCCTGTGAAAGTTACGCCGCTTTATCACGCCACGATGTTGATCGAAGCGGGTGGCAAGAATATTTACGTCGATCCGGCAAAGCCCGCGAATTTCAGCGGACTGCCGAAAGCCGACCTGATTCTGATCACCGACATTCACGGCGATCACATGGATCCTGAAGCCATCGCCGCGATCAGCAAATCGGGCACGCAAATTTTTGCGCCGCCGGCCGTGGTCGCAACGGTCACGACGGCCGCTGCAATCTCCAACGGCGAAACCAAATCATGGCCCGGCTGGACGATCGAAGCGATCCCCATGTACAACCTGAAGCGAGGCCCGGAACCAGGCAAGCTCTACCACGAGAAGGGACGCGGCAACGGCTATGTCCTCACCTATGGAGGCAAACGCTTTTACATTTCAGGCGATACCGAAGGCATTCCTGAAATGCGAGCGCTCAAGAATATCGACGTCGCTTTCGTTTGCATGAATCTGCCGTACACGATGCCGCCCGACGAAGCCGCGGACGCGGTGAAGGCCTTCCATCCAAAAATCGTCGTCCCATATCACTTTCAGGGCTCTGACCTCAAAGTCTTCGAAGACGCGCTCAAGGGCACTGGCATCGAGGTTCGCGTTCTGGATTGGTATCCGAAAGCTGCTTCATAATCAGAACCTCCCAAAGCGTTGGACCTGGTTGTAGTACCCAAAGCCGATATTGCTTCGCAAAAATTACTCGCAGTCGACACAAATACAGTTTTCCTTCTACCCCGTAAGCTGCTGACTCCATTCGCTTTCGTCGCACACAATTGGCATCCAAACTGCACTTCCTTGCCGCGAGCGTTGAAGCTCACAGGAGCCACTCGATGAATCACACGTTCGATATCTTCAAGCGCTTAGAAGATGGCAACTTCTTTTGGGTATCTGCAGACAGAGATTTTGAATCGGCGCGAAAACATCTCGACCGGCTTTCGGCCGTCGCGCCCGGGCACTACTTAATCCACGCGCAGGATAAGGGTTTCGTATTGGAGTTGAATAACTCGCCTTCGATGGCCCGCGTAGCTTAGGCGCCATCTCTCTTTCGACCGCTCACCCCTGGGATCAAAAAGCCGGCGACGCTGAACGCGCCGCCGGCTTCGTATGTGTTGAGTGTGAGAGGAATTCCGTGTCGGCCTATTTTCCCGCCGCCGCCCGCTGTGCTCGTTCTGCTTGTTCACTTTTCAGCGCACGCTCTGCTTCGCGAGGAGTAATGGTCTCGCCGGGAATGCGCATCGCGCCATAAACCACCGCGGCGAGCGTCGCCCCTGCAAGCGGTGCGACGATGAATAGCCACAGTTGCTGCAGTGCCCATCCGCCGACAAAGATCGCGGGTCCAATACTGCGTGCCGGATTCACCGAGGTATTCGTGATCGGAATTCCGACGAGATGAATCAACGTGAGCACGAGACCGATGGCCAGCCCTGCGAATCCTACCGGTGCCTTCAAATCCGTTGAGCCCAGTACGGTGAGCACAAGAAACATCGTCAGCACGATTTCAACAAGCATCGCCGCGCCCATCGAATACAGCCCGGGCGAGTGCTCGCCATATCCATTTGCGCCCAAGCCGCTGGCAATGGGATTTGGCGCCCCCGCCGCATTGCTGGCAACGTAAAGAATCAGCGCCGACGCAATCACGGCACCGATGATTTGGGCAATCATGTAACCCACGGCGTCCTTCGCGCCGATCTTCTTGGACACCAGCATTCCAAACGTGACGGCAGGATTAATGTGGCAGCCAGAAATCGGTCCAATCGTGTAAACCATCGCTAGCAGCGAAAGCCCAAAAGCGAAAGAAACTCCGAGATATCCGATTTTGCTTCCGGCCAGCACGGCGCTGCCGACTCCTCCGAACACGAGCACAAATGTGCCGACAAGTTCGGCCGTATATTTCTTCATTTTTATTCTCCCAGGTTTCAGTCGGCTGGCTGCAGCAGGAACTCAACCGGGGCGATTCTGCCTCAAAAGGGAACTGCGGTCTAGCGCAAACATATGAATGAGGACGACTCGAATTTCGAAGAGGACGATGGCGAGAGCGCTTCTATAGAGCTCGCTCGGCGTCCAAACAATTCGCGGTTACCGATGGCTCTACCGGAACCAGCCCGAATCCGCCCCAGCTTTGCGCCCCTCTTCTTCGAGCGCCTCAAGCTGGCTCTGTAATCTTGCTTTCTGTTCTTCGAGCTGCTTGATCTCCGCGTTGCGGTCTTCAATGTAGATGATGCTTTGACGTGCGCCGCTTGCGGGGTCAATGCTCACCGCGCCATACTTCTGAATCTCTTCCTGAATCTTGCCGATGCGCACGTCGATCTGCGCCATCTGATCGTGAATCGCTTGCGCCTTTTCGCGCCACATCTTTTCTTCGGAGTTGCCGGATTGCGAGCTTGCCTTTGGTGCGCCACCCGCGCTGGGCTCGCGCTCAGAATTTTCCGCGTTCTCCGCGTCGGATGAATCGCCAGATCGATTTCCATCGCCGACCACTGACACGCCGTGGCCCGAAAGACCCGCCACTTTGTCCTCAGTGTAAACCTTTGCAGCCGGGGCTGCGGCCTTCTGCGCTCGCGCTCTTCGCGCCGCTTCTCCAAGCGATTCCTGTGGCGGAGCTTCCTGCGATTGCATTTGCGGGTCATTGCTCGAAGCGCTCGCTGTTTTTGCTTGAGTTGACGCTGACGAAGCCGCGGACGCGTCAGTCTGTTCCTGAGTTTTCGCTGGCGCGGCGGACTTAGAGGAATCCTGTGCGGACGCTTGCGATTGTGATTGTGCCAGTGCTGCGGGAGCGACGCTGAGCGACGCGAGCAGCGCGCCAAGAATAAATTTCGCCTCGAAGTGAATACGCATGGCACCCTCCGTTCCGCAGACCGTCATTCAACGGTAAGCTGACCAGCCAGTAGAGTCAACGCGCCTTACTCCAGCTTCGTCCTGCCAATTACCTGTACGGACGGCCAGCCCACAACTTGAACACAAATTCCGGACGTACCATTGGCGCTCGCGCAGCCCCTTCCTAACCTTAAATAAGATTCGAAATAAGATTCGCTCCCTGCGAGGTATCGCCACCGTGAAACGCGCCATGCAGATCGCGCTCCTCTTCCTCGCACTCAGCTTTTCTGTGCCCGCGCTGGCCCAAACCGCGCCGGCTCAGCAACAGACGACGACCCAGCCCTCATCCGACGACGCAGCAAAGAAGCCTGTGCCAGCCACACCGTCGCAACAGCCCGGTCAGAACAATCTTCTTGCCGATGGCAACCAGCCAACGTCGCTGGGCGATCTGGCTCGCCTGGCACGCGCGAAAAAGAAAGACGAACCCAAGGCGGCCAAGGTCATCGACGACGAAAACATGCCCCGAGGCGGAATCCCCATCGGCGGTAGCGCTCCAGGCTCCAGCTCGTCATCCTCCAAATCAGGCGAAAAACTGGTCTTGCTAGATTTCTGGGCTTCCTGGTGCGGCCCCTGCCGCGAATCGCTGCCTGACCTGAAGCGGTTTCAATCCGCCTTCAGCGGCGACCAAGTGCAAGTAGTCAGCATTAGCGAAGACCGCGACGAAAATACATGGAACAGTTTCGTCTCGCAGAATCAGATGAATTGGGAGCAACAATTCGATGGCAATGGTGCCTCAGCCCGGCGATACGGGGTACAAGGATTTCCAACCTACATCCTGATGGATGGCAACGGAACGATTCTACGGCGCTACGAAGGCGAAGATCCTAGCCAATCCCTCATCGAACGCATCGGACCCGACGTCAAGAAGGCGCAAGAGTCGAAGCCTTCAGCCTAGCCCGCGCGCTAGTCGGCCTCATTTCGAGCTTGTAAACATCACCGCGTCGCTTTGGCTTGTTCCCCGCGCGATCGCGATCTGTTTTCCGTCTGGTGACCACGCAAAGTACCAGATCATTCCCGAGTTGAAGTGCGTCAGCTGTTGCGTGGGACGAGTGGCGGCCGGTTCGGTCCAGAGGTTGGGCACTCCTGTCCGGACATCAATGAAGGCGATAGCACTTCCATCTGGGGTCCACTGTGCAATGTGATTGCTCGTCGGATCAGCGGTCGGCGAAAGGTTGTCTTTCTCGAACACTACTTGCCCGTTCTCGGCGGAGACAGCTACCCCGACCACTTTTCCATCCTTTCCTGCGCTTGGAAATGCTATGAGCCGTCCGTCGGAACTTATTACGGGATTTCCGAACGTGGCCCGGTCAGACACGCGAACTGGCGCTCCACCCGAAATGGGAACCTTGAAGATGTAAGAAGCTCCACCGGGAACCTGGCCAAGGTAGAAGACCCAGTCTCCCTTTCCGCGGCATTCCGGCCGCGACTCTCCGTCGCTGTTTGTAAATTTCACCGAGGCCCCGCTTTGGATATCGAGCTTCCAGAGATGTGAAGCTCCTTCGGTATCGGCGTCATACACCACGGAGCGGCCCCCGTCGCACACGGTCGGTCTTCCGTTCGAACGGGCGTCAAATGTAATTTGGCGGGAACCTCCGCCGCTAGCGTCCGCCGTGAATAGGTCCCAGTTTCCGGAATGGTTTCCCGTATAAACAATACGTCCGTCGGGAGTCCAAGCGAGGCCATACATTCCGTCGAACCGGCCGGTAGTTACTTGCTGTGCTCGGTCGGGAGCGTTTCCTGAGCCTATCCATATGTTGCTCGAAACTGTTGTTTGAACGGAGGCAATTGCTGCCCCATCTGCTGAAATTGAGGTGGAGGAGTACTCGTTTAAATCATTGGAAATCCGGCGTGCCTCACCGGCAGGATACGAGACAACGTACAGCTGAGCGGGGTTTCCAAATTTTTCTCCGCCGGCAAGAAGAAGCCCACTTCCGTCGGGCAGCCAGCAAAAGTCACTGATGCCCCGCCAATGCCGTGTAAACATCGGCTTTTCAACTCCGGTCGCAACGTCAATCTCGAGTAACTTAGAGTCCAAACCCTCTGGGTCCGCCTCAGAAGTCTGCGCCGCGATCCTCCGTCCGTCTGGTGACCATCGAACTCCCTGGTAGGAACCCAAATCGAAGGATGCCTTACGAGAAATCAACTTTCGCACGCCGCTACCGTCCGCATTTGCGATCATTACGCTTGCGATGGCGGATGGCACGTCGTACGCCGCATATGTCATTTGCCGCCCATCCGGCGAATACGACACACCCGTGACGGCCGCTTCGACGAGCCGGTGCGGTGTGCCTCCGAGAACCGGGACTTGATACACCGTCGAGTAGACAGTTTGAGTTGGGGATGCGATATACGCTAGAAAGTTGCCGTCCGGCGTGAAAGTCGCGTCTGAAATGACGTTGGTGCTCGGCGGGACGATCTGCACTGCGCTTGCAATCGCGATTTGGCGCACCCAGAGGCTGAATAAGCCGCGTTCCCTGGCCACGTATGCAAGGTAGTGGCCGTCAGGCGAAATGCGCGCTAATTGCACGTCGCCGGTCGAGGTCAGGCTGGAAATCTTCGGATTCGAAAATCCCGTCGACGCGATCCCGCGGCGAAATGCCCCTTTCCAATAAAGTGTTCCGGCGATGACGAACGCCAACGCAGTGAAGACTCCGGCCAGAATCCATTTCCTCAAGTTTCTCGGTGTGCCGGACGACTCCAGGTTGGCGCTGACGGCGACGCCCGTCGCGGATCTACGAGCCGAGTCCGACGCAAGCTCGGCACTGCTCACAGCGCTTGACCCACCCGAAAGGGGAGACGATTCAACCGGCACCGCCCCGGCCACCCGCGCCGAGCCCGAATCGCGCTTCAACCGCTCCAGATCGGCACGCATCTCCGCAGCGCTTTGGCATCGGAGCTTCGGATCTTTCTCAAGCGCCTTGTTGATCAGTTCTTCTAGTTTCGGCGGCAAATCCGGATTCAATCGCGCCGCTGAGACCGGCGCGCGATTCAAGATCGCATCGAATATCACCGCCGACGTTTCGCCGCGAAACGGCAACGACCCTGTAGCCATTTCGTAAAACACAACGCCCAGCGAGAAGAGATCGCTACGCGCATCAAGCGGCCTGCCCCGTGCCTGTTCCGGCGACATGTAAGCCACTGTCCCGATGGTCGAGCCGGGGCTTGTCAAATCCTCAACCGCCACTCCCTGCGTGGTGAATTCTGAAGCCGCGCCCGTTCCATCTCCGATTTGTGCGCGCGTCCCGGCCGGAATAACTTTTGCAAGACCAAAATCAAGAATTACAGAGCGTCCGCGCTTGGTAACAAAAATATTCGCGGGCTTAATGTCACGGTGAACGATTCCTTGCGAGTGAGCGGCGTCGAGTGCGTCGGTGATTTCGATACCAAGTTGCAGAATCTGCTCGGTCGGCAGAGGCTGCTGTCCAATCAGCTCCTTCAGCGTGCGCCCTTCGAGGTACTGCATCGCGATGAAGGCTTGGCCCTCGTGCTCGCCGATTTCATAGATCGTGCAGATATTGGGATGATCGAGCGCAGAGGCGGATTGGGCTTCGCGTTGGAATCGCTCGAGCGCCTGCGGATTGCGTGCGAGTTCGTCCGGCAGGAACTTGAGCGCCACGAAACGCCTCAGCCTCAGGTCCTCGGCCTTATAAACCACTCCCATGCCTCCTCCCCCGAGCTTTTCCACGATGCGGTAGTGAGAGATGGTCTGGCCGATCAAGCGAATTACTCCCAATTGCGCGAACATGGTAGGTGTGCATAGAAGCCAAAGTCAACTTGGCTAACGGAGACCGTTCGCCAGGGCGACCGCGAAAGGGAAGCGGAACGATTGGTGCGGCCCACTCGCAGGCAACTTCAACGAGGTAGAATGAATCTTCTCATTGCCCATGCGAAAGAGAATTAAAACGACTCTTGATTACGATTCAGGTGCACGAAGATTCACTAAGATAACTTTCGCCACCTTGGCACTCTCAATATTCGTCATTTTGCTGGGAAGCATTTCGTGGGGCCAGAATCAGCAACAATCGCAGCCGCCGCAGTCTCCAGCGTCCCAAAAGCCATCTACGCCGCCGACGGCGCCTCAAACCCAGGCGCAGCAGCAAGCGCCGCCTCAATCGCAATCCAAAATCTCTACCGAAGTAAAACTGGTCACCGTGTACGCCGCCGTCCGCGATAAGCACGGAAAGATTATCCCCAATTTGAATCAATCTGACTTTGCGCTCCAGGAAGACGCGCGCCCGCAAACCATCAAGTATTTCGCACGCGAGAGCGATCTGCCGCTCACTCTCGGCCTGCTCGTTGACACCAGTCTGAGCCAACGGCGCGTTCTTGATCAGGAGAAGAGCGCCAGCTATTCGTTCTTCGATCACATTCTGCGCGAAAACAAAGACAAAGCCTTCCTGATCCACTTCGATCGCGAGGTGGAGCTCCTCCAGGATTTGACGGCATCGCGCGAAAAACTTCGCGCCGGTCTCGAGCAACTCGATACTCCGTCATTCTCCAATACCAGCGCAGGCAGCGGAGGCGCCGGAGGGAGCGGAGGAGGCGGCTCAGGGCGCAGCCACGGCCACGGCGGCGGAGGCACGCTGCTCTATGACTCGATCTATCTTGCGTCGAACGAGCTGATGAAGAAGCAACAGGGACGCAAAGCGCTGATAATCCTCACCGATGGCGTGGACCACGGCAGCAAAGAGTCCTTGAACACCGCGATTGCCTCCGCGCAGCGCGCCGACACGGCGGTTTACTCGATCTTATTTGCGGACGAGGATGCTTATGGCTCGGGTGGCCGCGGCGGTTATGGAGGCCATGGCGGTTACGGCGG
>DATNKB010000316.1:0-16602 GCA_035603595.1 Candidatus Dormiibacterota bacterium | reverse complement strand
AGATATCGCTGATCACGCCAGTAGCGCTGGAGAAGGGATTGCGATTCGCAATTCGCGAAGGCGGCCACACGGTGGGCGCCGGCGCAGTTGCCGAGATCATCGAGTAAACATGCCCAACGGAGAAAAAATTCGGATTCGTTTGAAGGCTTACGATCACCGCATTCTCGATCAATCGACGAAAGAGATTGTTGACACAGCGAAGCGCACCGGCGCGGATGTAGCCGGCCCGATTCCGCTGCCGACAGTCATCAACCGCTGGACGGTATTGCGGTCGCCGCACGTGGACAAGAAATCGCGCGAACAGTTTGAAATGCGCACCCACAAGCGCTTGATCGATATTCTCGAGCCCACGCCGGACACGGTGGACGCGCTGATGAAGCTCGATCTTCCACCGGGCGTGGACGTTGAGATCAAAGCTTTCGGACGCGAACATTCAGTGAAGTAGAAAGCCAAGGAAAGAGCGAACGCGATGGCAGTGACAGGCATACTCGGAATCAAGCTGGGAATGACGCAAGTCTTCGCCGACGACGGCACGGCGGTACCGTGCACGGTGCTGCAGGCAGGCCCGTGCGTCGTCGTACAGCGGCGAACGAAAGACAAGGACGGATACGATGCCGTACAACTCGGCCTCGTCGAATTCATCAAGCCGCAGCGCGTGAACAAACCTCTCACCGGCCACTTCAAGAAGGCTGGCGTGGCTCCCATGCGCTACGTGCGCGAAGTGCGGCTCGCGGATTCAAAAGACGAAACCAAACCGGGCGACCGCGTCCTCGTGGATGGGTTCAAGATAGGCGAGTTCGTCGATGTGACCGGTGTGAGCAAAGGTAAAGGCTTCGCGGGCGGCGTAAAGCGCTGGCACTATCGCGGCGGCGAAGGCAGCCACGGTTCAATGTTTCATCGCGCGCCAGGCGGAATCGGCGCGAGCTCGTTTCCGTCGCGTGTGTGGAAAGGCCAACACTTTCCGGGGCACATGGGCAATGAGCGCGTGACGTCAAAAAATCTACGAGTCGTGAAAATCGACACCGACGAAAACCTGCTGCTCGTGCGCGGCGCGGTACCAGGTCCAGCTGGCAGCTACATTTTTATCAACAAGGCCAAATCAGCCAAGTAAGAATTCGAGAGGGACGAAGAGACGACGATGCCTGTTGCGGACGTGATTAGCCTGGAAGGAAAGAAAGTCGGCCAGATTGAACTGGCGGACGACGTCTTTGGCGTGAAGGTGAATCGAGACCTTCTGCACGAAGCGGTGCGGCATTATCTCGCCGGACGCCACCGGGGAACGCACAAAACGAAAGACAAGAGCGAAGTAAGCGGCTCGGGGAAAAAGCTCTGGAAGCAGAAGGGAACGGGCCGGGCGCGAATCGGATCGATCCGGTCGCCGCTCTGGCGCCACGGCGGCACAGTGCACGGTCCAACGCCGCACAGCTACGATTACGCGCTGCCCAAGAAAATGATTCTGGGCGCGCTGCGATCGGCGCTTTCCTCGAAGCTCGCGGAAGCAAAATTGACGATCGTGGATGGCTGGAAGCTTGAATCGCACAAGACCAAGCCGTTCAGCGAGGCGCTCGGGAAGTTGAACAAGGAAACGCGCACGATTCTGCTGGTAGAAAATGGCGCGAACCTCAACCTTGAACGCGCCAGCCGCAATATTGACGGCGTGACGCTGGTTCCAGCGACTGGCCTCGAAACGTACGACCTGATGCGGCATGACCACCTGATGCTCTCGCGCGAAGCAGCGGCAAAGTTGAGCCGCGCGCTGTCGGCAACGAAGCCGGAAACGCCGGTGCAGATCGAGCCCGCTCCCCGCGCTTCAGAAAAGAAGGCGTCGAGCGAGAAGGCTGAGACGAAAGCGCCTGTGAAAGCGGCTGCGCCAAAGGCCGCCAAGAAGCCGGCGGCGAAGAAGGAAAAGCCCAAGGCCAAGCCCAAAGGGAAGAAGGGTTAAGCGATGGCAACGAGGCTCTATCAAGTAATCCGCCGGCCCATCATCACGGAAAAAGGCCTGGCCGTGAAAGAGACGCAGCACACCGTGGTGTTTGAAGTCGCGTCGGACGCGACGAAGACTGAAATCAAAGAAGCGGTGCAACGCGTTTTTAAGGTGAAAGTCGACCACGTGCGCACGGCGAATTTTCACGGCAAGTTTCGCCGCCGGGGCCGCGCCGAAGGACATCGGCGCGACTGGAAGAAAGCCTACGTCAGGCTGGCGGAAGGCGAAAAGATGATCGAGTACGCCGAGAATCTGTAGTGCAGTGTTAAACGGGAGCGAAGCGGCTCTCGCGAAGGTAAAGCAAGAGGCAATCGATAATGGCACTCAAAACATTCAAACCGTATACGCCCTCACGGCGCTTTCTGACAATGCTCGACAAGAGCGACATCACGAAGCAAACGCCGGAAAAGTCGCTGGTCGAATCGAAGAAGCGCACCGGCGGCCGCAATTCGCACGGCGAAGTAACGTCGTGGCATCGTGGCGGCGGGCACGCGCGGAAGTACCGGTCAATCGACTTCCGCCGCGAAAAACTGGGAATCCCCGCGAAGGTAGCGGCCATCGAATACGATCCCAATCGCTCCGCTCGCATCGCTTTGCTGCACTATGCCGATGGCGAGAAGCGCTACATCCTTCAGCCGGTCGGCCTCGAAGTTGGAATGACGATTCAGAACGGCGAGGGTGCCGACATTCTTCCGGGAAACGCGTTGACGATCCGGCACATTCCGCCCGGCACGATGGTTCATAACCTCGAACTCTATCCGGGCAAAGGCGCGCAAGTGGTGCGGTCGGCCGGCGGAGCGGCGCAGCTATTGAGCAAAGAAGGCGATTTTGCGCTGGTCAAGTTGCCGTCGGGTGAAGTGAGAAAATTCAGCGTGGATTGTATGGCGACGATTGGTCAGCTCGGCAACCTGGACCACGAGAACGTGACATACGGGAAAGCGGGCCGCACGCGTTGGCACGGAAAGCGTCCGACGGTGCGCGGCGTGGCCATGAACCCTGTGGATCACCCGCACGGCGGCGGTGAAGGCCGCGTGAAGGGCAACCACCCGCAAACTCCCTGGGGTTTTCCTACTCTGGGCGCGAAGACGCGAAAGAAGCGGCAGAGCGACCGGATGATTGTGGAGCGACGTAAGTAGTTGAGTTGAGAAGTAAGAATTTTCGGAGAAGAAGAGAAGCAAAATGAACCCGGCGCGGCGGGTATTAGAGAGCAACCCTATGACAGCCAGTAGAGCGTCTCGACGTTCGCATCGACGGACACCCCGGCGAGCGGCACGTGTGCGGAAAGCAGTTCCGCGGCGTGCAGCCAAGCCAGTGGTGAAAACCGGCTCGAAACTCGCGCCTGCGCCGCAAGTCCTGTTTCGGTTGTGCAAGGCCGGATGGGCCGTGATTGTAGAAAAAATTCCAAACGCGCAAGGGACTCGTTTCGTATGTCCCTTCTGCCCACTTTCGCACCGCGTCGCCGGTCCTGTAAGGGGATTCCGGAAAATGCGGCGCGCGCAGTGGGTGAAATTGCGCCGGGTCGAGGAGTAAGAAGAAAAGATGCCGCGCTCGCTTAAAAAAGGTCCGTTCATCGACAGCCACCTTCGCGTGAAGGTGGAAGCGTTGAACGAACGGAACGAAAAGAAAGTGGTAAAGACCTGGTCGCGCCGGTCGACGATTCTGCCCGAGATGGTGGGGCACACGATCGCGGTTCACAACGGCAAGAAGTTCATCCCGGTGTACATCACCGAGCAGATGGTGGGTCACAAGCTGGGTGAATTCTCGCCGACGCGAACCTTCAAAGGCCACGCGGTGAAAGCAGCGCTCGAAAGGGCGGCGGCAGCGGCAGGCGCACCGGCAGCCGGCGCAGCACCGGCAGGCGGCGGTGGCGGCGCAGCTCCTGCGCCTAAGGCATAAGCGATGGCTACGGCGATTCAAGCTCCCGGTCAGATTGAGGGTGTCGCGAAGGCGCGATATATCCGCGTGTCACCGCAAAAAGCGCGGCTGGTGATCGATTTAATCCGCGGCCAGCGGGCGGAAGAAGCATTGCAGACTCTGCGCTTTACGAAAAAGCGAGTGGCGAAAGAAGTGGAGAAAACTCTCCGCAGCGCAATCGCCAATGCCGAGCGCAAAGCCGAGGATTCGGGCGAGTCGCTCGATGTGGACGCGCTCTTCGTCACGCGCTGTTTCGTAAATGAAGGACCGCGATGGAAGCGATTGCGTCCTGCGCCGATGGGCCGCGGCTTCCGTTATCAGAAGCGGACGAGCCACATCATCGTGGAAGTGGCGGAGCACCACCGCGCGGCAGCGGATCGCGCCGCGGCGGCAGCAGCCGAAGCACAGGCATCGAAGGGCGTGAAAGGCGCAGTGCGAAAAGCTCGCAAGGCGCTCGAGAAACGCGCAAAGCAACCTCAGAAGAAAAAGAAGTAGGAGGCTCGTTTGGGGCAGAAAACACATCCGTACGGTTTTCGGCTGGGCTACAACAAAGGCTGGAAGTCGCGTTGGTTTGCGAAGAAGGACTACGCCGACCTGTTGCACGAAGATGTCCAGCTGCGCAAGGTGCTGAAGGAAAAGCTCAAGTCGGCTGGCATCGATTCGATTGACGTCGAGCGGGCCGCCAACAAGCTTGTCGTCCGAATCTACACGGCGCGTCCTGGAATCATCATCGGGCGCAAAGGCTCGGAAATCGATAAGCTCAAGGGCGAAGTTCAGAAGCGGACAAAGCGGGAAGTGCACATCGACATTCAGGAAGTGCATCGTCCCGAATTGAACGCAACGCTCGTGGCTGAATCAATTGCGCTGCAGCTTGAAAAGCGCGTGGCTTTCCGGCGTGCGATGCGCAAGGCAGTTGATTCGGCGCTACGCTTTGGCTGCAAAGGCATCAAGGTGCGCGTGGCGGGCCGCTTGAACGGCGCCGAAATCGCACGCAAAGAATGGTACCTGCAGGGGCGGCTACCGTTGCAAACGCTGCGCGCGGATATCGATTTTGGCACTGCCGAAGCGCAGACGACTTACGGAGTGATTGGCGTGAAGTGCTGGATCTACCAGGGCGAAAAGATTCCCGAGCGCGGGAAGCCCGGAACCACCACAACAGCTTAAGTGGCAGGTTAAGGAAACAGGCGACCGATTATGTTGATGCCGAAGAAGGTGAAGTACCGCAAGCAGCAGCGCGGCCGGCGCAGCGGTAAGGCGTGGCGCGGCGGAGCGCTCGCGTTTGGCGAGTACGGATTGAAGGCGCTCGAGCCGGCGTGGATTACCGACCGGCAGATTGAAGCGGCGCGTGTGGCGATCACGCGTTTTATCAAGCGCGGCGGAAAATTGTGGATACGGATTTTTCCGGACAAGCCATTCACGAAGAAGCCCGCCGAAACTCGAATGGGAAAAGGCAAAGGTCCACCGGAGCACTGGGTGGCGGTAGTAAAGCCGGGGCGCGTGATGTTCGAAATGGCAGGTGTTGACTTGGCGTCGGCGACCGAAGCGATGCAGCTGGCGGCGCACAAGCTGCCCATTCGGACCAAGTTTGTAACCCGGGCGGAGGAACTCTAATGGCGCGGCGTGCAGATAAATACCGCGAGATGAACGCAAACGAGCTCGAAATCCGGCAGAAGGAGCTCTCCGAGCAGATTTTCCGTCTTCGCTTCCAGATTTCGACAGGGCAAGCGGAAGGCTTGAAGAAGCTTCGCGAAGCGAAACGCGATTTCGCGCGGGTTAAGACGATTTTGCGCGAGAACGAATTGAGGAAGGCGTAATGGCAAACGAAGCAGCAGCGGTTCAGCAAGTGGCACCGGCGGCGCGTGGATCGCGGCAAGAACTGGTCGGCGTGGTGACCAGCGCGAAGATGCAGAAGACGATCGTGGTGAAGGTCACTCGCACCACGCAGCATCCGCTGTACCAGCGAGTGGTTCGCTCCGGCAAAAAGTACTACGCGCACGATGAAGCAGGGGATGCGCGTGTGGGCGATGTGGTGCGAATTGTTTCCACGCGGCCGCTTTCAAAGCTGAAGCGTTGGCGGCTTCAGGAAGTGATTTCGCGTTCGACGCGCGTGGCCTAAGGCCGAAACGGCGGCCGTTCGATTTCGATAGGGGAGCACGAACATGGTTCAGATGAGGACGTGGCTGACGGTGGCCGATAATTCGGGCGCTCGGCAGATCACCTGCATCCTTCCGTTGGGTGGAGATGCGGGCTTGCAGGCTTCTCTCGGCGACGTGATTACGGCTGCTGTGAAGGAAGCGACACCGGACAGCCAGGTGAAAAAGGGAAAGGTGGTACGGGCAGTGGTGGTTCGCACTCGCAAAGAACAGAGGCGGAAAGACGGCACGTATATCCGGTTCGATGACAACGCTGCTGTGTTGATCAATGACGCGAACGAGCCCATCGGGACGCGCGTGTTTGGTCCAGTAGCGAGAGAGCTGCGAGACAAGAAATTTACCAAGATCATCTCGCTGGCTCCGGAAGTGTGGTAGAGATGAAAAAGAAAATGGAAGAGCCGGTCACAATCGGGATCCGGCATGGGGACATGGTTCGGATCATGGCGGGCCGCGCGAAAGGCAAGAGCGGCAAGGTACTCTCGGTAAACCGGCTGAAGAACACAGTGACCGTGGAGCACGCGAACATCATTAAGAAGCACACGCGGCCGAACCCGTCGAAAAACATCAAGGGCGGAATTCTCGAGAAAGAAGGCCAGCTGCACGTTTCGAATGTGATGCTGGTCTGTCCCGGATGTGGGAAGCATACGCGTGTGGGACACACAACGCTGCCGGACGGCACCAAGGTGCGGGTCTGCCGGCGCTGCAACACGACATTTGAACACTAGAACTTGAACGATAGGACTTGAAACGATGATTAGCCGTTTGCATGAAAAGTTTCGGAAAGAAGCGATCCCGGCGCTATCAAAGCGCTTCGGCTTCACAAATACAATGGCCGTGCCGCACGTGAAAAAAGTAACGGTGAATATTGGTTTGGGCGAAGCGAGTGCCAACGTGAAGTTGCTGGACACGGCCGCCGCAGAACTGGGCCAAATCACCGGGCAAAAAGCGGTCATCACGCGAGCCAAGAAATCGATTGCGAATTTCAAAATTCGCAAAGGCATGCCGATCGGCTGCATGGTCACGTTGCGCGGCGAGCGGATGTACGAATTTCTCGACCGGCTTTCGGCGATTGTTCTGCCGCGCGTGCGCGACTTCAAGGGCCTGCCGCCGAATTCGTTCGATGGGCGCGGCAACTACACGCTGGGATTGAAAGACCAGCTCGTGTTTCCGGAAATCGATTACACCCGAGTAGACAAGATTAAGGGCATGAACATCACCATCACGACGACAGCCCGGAATGACGAAGAAGGACGCGAGTTGTTGAAACTGCTCGGCGTTCCTTTCCGGGCATAGCAGGGATTCAGGATTAAGGAGAGCGAGACGCATGGCGCGTACGAGTCAAATCGCGAAGACGCACAAGAAGCTAAAGTACAAGATCCGCGAGCGCAACCGTTGCCGGATTTGCGGCCGGGCACGCGGAACGCTCCGTAAGTTTCAGATGTGCCGTATCTGTTTTCGAGGCCTCGCGCTGAAGGGTGAAATCCCCGGCGTCGTGAAGGCCAGCTGGTAAGGAAGGACGAATGACGACTGATCCCGTAGCTGACATGCTGACCCGGATTCGCAATGCCTCGCGCGCGAAGCACCCGCGCGTCGATTTGCCTTCTTCAAAGCTGAAGGTGGAAATCGCGCGAATCATGAAGGAAGAGGGTTTTGTTTCGAACTACAAAGTAGTGGACGAAAAGGGCAAGAAGACGCTGCGCGTGTTCTTGCGCTACACACCCGATCGCCGGTGCGTGATTACGGACTTGAAGCGCGTCTCGCGGCCCGGCTCGCGGCGCTACGTGGGCAAGTTCGGCATTCGTCCGGTGGTAGGCGGAATGGGAATTGCAATTGTTTCAACGCCGCGCGGATTGATGACCGGGAACTCGGCACGCAAAGAAGGCGTCGGCGGCGAGTTGCTGTGCGAGGTCTGGTAAGAAGCCTGACGAAAAGGTCAGGAAATAAGTTTCGAAGCAAAGAGGAACGCAAAGAGCCATGTCGCGAATTGGAAACAAAGTGATTCCGGTGCCGTCGGGCGTAAAGATCCAAGTGAAGGACGGCGCCGTGGAAGTGCAAGGCCCCAAGGGCAAGATGAACGTGCGCGTGCCGGCAGGAATCCGCTTCGAGCAGAAGGACGGCACGCTCATCGCCAAGCGCGACGCCGAAGAGCACCGCGCGCTGCACGGACTCGCGCGCGCCCTCGTGGCCAACGCGGTGACAGGTGTCACGACGGGATTCAAGAAGGACCTCGACATCGTGGGCGTGGGCTATCGCGCCGAGGTGAAAGGCAAGAACGTGGTCCTGGCCTTGGGCTACTCGCATCCAATTGAGTTTCCGATTCCCGAGGGAATTCAGATCGCGATTGAGAAGCAAACGCATATGTCGGTGAGTGGAGCGGACAAGAATCAAGTTGGACAAGTAGCGGCAAATCTTCGCGCCTTGCGTCCACCCGATCCCTACAAGCAAAAAGGCGTGCGAATTACCGGCGAACGATTGAAGAAGAAGGCAGGAAAGGCCGGAGCAAAGACGACGGCTTAGGCTTAGAGATTCCGAAGGATTTGGAAGGAGAACACGAGTGGCTGCACCAGTTCGGAGGTTATCTCGCGAAGCGCATCGCCGGCGAATTCACGTCCGCACGCGCCGCACGCTGGCCGGAACGTCCGAGCGCCCGCGCCTGTGCGTTCATCGCTCGACGAAGCATATCCGCGCGCAAGTGGTGAACGATCAAACGGCGCAGACGATTTGCTCGGCGAGTTCGCTCGATAAAGAAGTGCGCAAACAGATCAAAGGCGGCGGCAACATCGCGGCATCGAAAGTTGTCGGAAAAATAATCGCCGAACGCGCCAAAGAAAAGGGCGTCGATAAAGTAGTTTTTGACCGCGGCGGCTACCAATATCACGGCCGCGTGCAGGCGCTTGCCGAAGCGGCCCGGGAGGCGGGCCTGAAGTTCTAAAACCTATGTCGAAACAAGAGCTCAAAGACACGCTTTCCGTCCGCCGGCTGATCAATACCAACTCGGCGAACCTGAAGGATCAGGTGGTCTCGATCAACCGCGTCACGAAAGTCGTGAAAGGCGGAAAGAATCTCACGTTCTCGGCGCTGGTCGTAGTCGGTGACCAGGGCGGCCACGCCGGCTTCGGCATGGGCAAGGCCCGCGAAGTGCCCATGGCGATTCGCAAAGCGATCGAGCAGGCCAAGAAGAACATGGTGAAGTTGAATCTCAAGGGCACCACGATTCCGCATCAGGTGCTCGGCCGCTATGGCTCGGGGCAAGTGCTTTTGAAGCCGGCCCCAGAAGGCACGGGCGTAATTGCGGGTGGCCCCGTGCGAGCCGTGATGGAGGTTGCGGGCATCACGAACGTGCTGACGAAATCGCTGGGCACCTCGAATCCGCACAACGTAATCAAGGCCACTTTCGACGCGCTCCTTCATTTGAAAGACGCAGCAAAGGTGGCGGAATCCCTTGGCAAGGGAGCGGAGGAAGCGGCTACGGTTTCCTAGCCGCTCTGCGCGCGAAAAATGGCAACGACAAAGAAAAAATCCGGAACGCTGAAGATCAAATGGGTGGTGAGTTTTATCGGCTGCCCACGCGGCATGCGGCAAACGATTCGCGGCCTCGGTTTTCGCCGCATGAACCAGGTGATCGAACATCAGGACACGCCCGCGATTCGCGGCATGATCGCTCGCGTACATCACCTTGTGAAGGTTGAGGAATAGGCATGGCTGAGACACCAACACTCTCGAATTTGAAGCCGCCTCGCGGGTCGCGTCACCGCAAGGTGCGTGTGGGACGCGGCATGGGCTCGAAAATGGGCAAGACGGCTGGCGCCGGCAACAAAGGCCAGCAGTCCCGCCGCGGCTATTCCCGCCGCCCAGGTTTTGAAGGCGGCCAGATGCCGTTGCATCGGCGCCTCCCGAAGCGGGGATTCAACGCGCCATTTTCGAAAACGTTCGCGGTCGTGAACGTTGAAACGCTGAATTCATTCGCGGCGGGCGAGACGGTGACGCCGGAAGCGCTCTTTGGATTCGGAATCGTTCGCGCCACGCGCGACAAAGTGAAGATTCTCGGCGATGGCGAACTGAAAGTCGCCTTGACGGTTCACGCGCATGCGTTCAGCAAGTCGGCGCAGGAAAAGATTGAAAAGGCCGGAGGCAAGGTCGAAATCCTGAAATGAAGAAGCTGGTTGAGGCATTTCGAAATATTTTCAGCACGCCGGACCTGCGTAATCGAGTTCTGTTTACGCTGGCGTTGCTGGGGGTGTATCGCCTCGGCGCTTTTATTCCCACGCCCGGCATCAACACCGACTTGCTACAGCAGCTTTTCGAGCAGGGCCGCGGCTCCGTCCTCGGCCTCATGGACCTTTTCAGCGGCGGCAATTTCCGCCGGCTCACGATTTTCGCGCTGGGCATCATGCCGTATATCACGGCGTCGATCATCCTGCAGTTGATGGTGGTCGTGTGGCCCTACCTGGAGCGTTTGCAGAAGGAAGGCGAACTCGGCCGGCGCAAGATCACGCAGTACACGCGGTATTTGACGATCATGTTAAGCGCGTTCCAGTCGTTTACGATCGCCGAGACCTTGACGCGCCAGAATTTGTCAGGACAAGCGCTAGTTTATCATCCGGGACCGCGCTTCATTTTGATGACGATGCTGACGCTGACCACTGGCTCTGCGTTCATCATGTGGCTGGGCGAGCAGATCAGCGATCGAGGCATCGGCAACGGTATGTCGCTCATCATTTTCGCGGGGATCGTGGTGGGACTGCCGCGCGCCGTCGCGGATCTGTGGGACAAGGCCAAGACGCAGCAGTGGGGCTCGTTCACGCCGATCGCGCTGATTGCGCTATTCGCGCTGATGGCTGCGGTAGTGGCGTTCATCGTATTCATGGAAGGCGGCCAGCGCCGCATTCCGGTGCAGTACGCCAAGCGGGTGATGGGCCGGAAAGTGATGGGCGGGCAGATGACATACCTCCCGCTGCGTGTGAATTCCGGTGGCGTGATTCCGCCGATTTTCGCGAGTTCGCTGCTCACGTTTCCCCAGACGCTGTCGCTCGTGTTCGCCGCCAAGTCGCCGTTTTTCGGGAAAATGGCGACCTATATTCGCTGGGGCGAACCGCTCTATACCGTCATCTATGTGACGCTGATTATCTTTTTCGCGTTTTTCTATGTGGGCATCATTTTTAATCCCACGGAACTTGCCGACAACATGCGGAAGTACGGCGGGTTTATTCCCGGCATCCGGCCCGGCCGCAACACGTCGGAGCACATCAATCGCATCCTGACGCGACTCACATTTGTCGGCGGCGTTTACCTGGCGATTGTTTGCTTGTTGCCGGAGTGGATGATTTCGGGAATTCACTTGCAGCACTTGCCGCTCGTTGGCAACTGGTTCGACCAGCACATGTGGCGATTCGTGCTCGACGGACTCAACGTACAATTTTATTTTGGTGGCACGTCACTGCTGATCGTAGTTGGCGTGGCGATGGATACCGTGCAGCAGCTGGAAGCGCAGCTCGTAATGCGAAATTACGACGGCTTCGTGCGGAAAGGCCGAGTCCGGGGTCGTCGCAGTTAATGCGGTCGGAGCGGCGGTGCTGCAGATGTCGCTGAATCGGGCGCTGATATTTCTGGGGCCGCCGGGCGCCGGCAAAGGCACGCAGGCGAACCGCGTTGCGCACCGTTACGAGGTGCCGCATCTCTCGACGGGCGATATGCTGCGCGATGCGGTGACACGCGGCACGGAACTGGGACGCCTGGCCAAGCCCATTATGGAACGCGGCGAGCTCGTTCCAGACGATATCGTGCTGGGAATGGTGGAAGAGCGGTTGTCGCGGCCGGATGCGAAGTGCGGGTTCGTCTTCGACGGGTTTCCGAGGACGATTCCGCAGGCCGAGCAGCTGGATGAGATTCTGAAACGACGCGGATTTTCGAAGCCGGTCGTGGTGGAATTTCACGTGAACCCAGACGTCCTTCTGCACCGCGTGGCTGGGCGCTGGACGTGCAGCGTGGGCGGCGAAACGTACAACGTTTTCGAGCGTCCGCCGAAAGTGGCTGGCGTCTGCGATAACGATGGCGGCAAGTTGGTGCAGCGCTCCGACGACCGGCCCGAAGTGGTGAAGGAGCGGTTTGCGGCTTACGAGCGGCAAACGAAACCGCTCGAAGATTATTATCGCAGGAAAGGCGTGCTGGAGGTTGTGGACGGCACAGCCAACGTGGAAGAGGTAAGCCGTGCGCTGGCGGAAATAATCAAGCGTGCGGAAGGGCGAGATGGTCATCTGTAAATCGCCGGCAGAACTGGAAAAGATGCATCGGGCAGGATTGGTCGTCTGGGGCGCGCTCGAGAAGATGCGCGCGATGATCAAGCCGGGGATTTCGACCAAGGACCTCGACGAGTTTGCCGAAGCGTACTCGGAAGAGCATCATGCGCGCCCGGCATTCAAGGGTTACCGGGGCTATCCGGGTTCGGTGTGCACTTCGATCAACCAGGAAGTGGTGCACGGGATTCCTTCTGCGAGCCGAAAGCTGAAGGAAGGTGACATTCTCTCGATGGATTTCGGCGTCGAGCTGGATGGCTACTTCGGCGACGCGGCGCTCACGGTTCCGGTGGGAAAGATTTCGCCGGAGCGAGAGAAGCTGTTACGAGTGACGCGCGAATCGCTGGAGCGCGCCATCGAGAATGTCCGAGCGGGGAATCGGCTCGGAGATGTCTCAGCAGCGGTGCAGCTGTGGGTCGAAAAGAATGGTTTTTCGATCGTCCGCGAGTTCGTTGGGCACGGCATCGGAACCCGGATGCATGAAGAGCCGCAGATTCCGAACTACGGCACTCCGGGACAGGGACCGCGGTTGCAGGAAGGAATGGTTCTCGCGATTGAGCCGATGGTGAATCGCGGCGGCCCGGGCGTAAAGATTCTCGCCGACGATTGGACGGCGGTAACGACGGACGGCAGCGATTCCGCGCACTTCGAGCATACAGTTGCAGTGACCGCGAATGGGCCTTGGATTTTGACGCGGCCACGAGATGCCGCAGGACCGGTTTGGTAGCAAGGTCGAACTGACAGGAGCACATGGCTAGAGGGCCGATCAAGGACAGCAACAAGAAGCCGGGCGAAAGCGGGAAAGAAGACGCCATTGAAGTGATGGCAACCGTGATCGAGCCGCTTCCGAACGCCATGTTTCGAGTGGAGCTCGAGAACAAGCATCAGGTGCTGGCCCACATCTCGGGAAAAATGCGGAAGAATTTCATTCGCATTCTTCCTGGTGACCGTGTGGCCGTGGAGCTTTCGCCTTACGACCTGACGCGCGGACGGATTGTGTATCGCTACAAATAGTCGGACAAGTAGAGCAGGGAAGGACGGAGTCGAAATGAAGGTACGAGCATCGGTAAAGAAAATTTGCATGAAGTGCAAAGTGGTTCATCGGCGCGGAGTGGTGCGCGTGATCTGTTCAAACGCAAAGCACCGCCAGCGCCAGGGTTAAGAGGCAGGGAGGAACAGTATGGCTCGCATCGCAGGTGTGGATCTTCCGCCAAACAAGCGGCTCTGGATTGGCCTTACGGCAATTTACGGAATTGGGCAGG
This sequence comes from Candidatus Dormiibacterota bacterium, assembly GCA_035603595.1. Taxonomy (GTDB): domain Bacteria; phylum Acidobacteriota; class Terriglobia; order Acidiferrales; family UBA7541; genus Palsa-295. The sequence goes on along the minus strand of DATNKB010000316.1, from coordinate 2,996 downwards.
AGCGCGCGAAGTCGCTCGCCGAAAAAGCCAAGGTAGACCACACGAAGAAGATCAAGGATTTGACGGAAGACGAAGTCACGCGTCTCCGCGCCGCGATTGAATCCGAAGGACGTGTGGAAGGCGATCTGCGCAAAGAGATGCAGATGAACATCCGCCGCCTGATTGAAATTCAGGCGTACCGCGGATTGCGTCATCGCCGGAATCTTCCGGTGCGCGGCCAGCGAACGCATACCAACGCGCGCACGCGAAAAGGTCCGCGCAAGGGCGCCGTGGCTGCCAAGAAGAAAGTGGCGGCTCGCAAGTAGTTTGGATTCTATTCAGCTCGGGTGATTAGACCCGATCGTTTTTGTACGACGAGAGGAAACAAGTGGCCAAAGAACCGAAGGACGCAGCCGCGGGAACAGCAGTACCTGGCGGAGCGCCCGCAAAAACATCGAAGCGCAAGAAAGAGTTTCGCAAGAAGCGCGAGAAGCGCGTCGTGCCGCACGGCGTCGTATGCATCTCGGCGACGTTCAACAACACGATGATCACCCTTACCGATCCTGACGGTCGCACCGTTAGTTGGGCAACCGCCGGGTCAGTCGGCTTCAAGGGTTCGCGCAAAGGTACGCCCTACGCCGCTCAGCAGGCTGCCATGACCGCAGCCGGGATTGCGCGCGATCAGTACGGCATGAAATCAGTCGAAGTGCGCGTGAAGGGGCCGGGTGCCGGGCGCGAATCGGCAGTGCGAGCGCTTGCAACGTCTGGTCTGCACATCAATGCGATCAAGGACGTAACGCCGGTGCCGCACAACGGTTGCCGCCCGCCGAAACGCCGTCGGGTCTAATTTGGATTGCTGGTAGCTAAGGTTTTGCAGCAGAAGCAAAGGAGAGAAGGACTTGGCAAGACATCGTGAAGGAGTTTGCCGGCTGTGCCGACGGGAAGGGATGAAACTCTTCCTCAAAGGCCTCCGGTGTTTTACAGAAAAGTGCGCCATCGAAAAGCGCAACTTCGTTCCAGGCCAGCATGGCCAGTCGCGCCGCCCGAAGATGGTCGGCTACGGCGTGCAGCTGCGCGAGAAGCAGAAGGTGAAGCGCACCTACGGCCTGCTCGAACGCCAGTTCCGCAACTATTTCGAGAAGGCGGAGCGCTCGAAGGGGCCCACCGGATCGAACCTGATGGTGATGCTCGAGCGGCGTCTCGACAACGCAGTCTACCGCATGGGACTCGCCGGTTCGCGCGCGCAAGCGCGGCAGCTTGTGCTTCACGGCCATGTGCGCGTGAAGGGTCACAAGGTGAATATTCCGAGCTACCTCGTTCAGGTGGGCGACGAAATCACGCTGAAGGACAAGATGCGCGACAATGCGATGATACTGGAAGCCCGCAACCTGGCGCAGAGCCAGGGTATTGCTCCGTGGCTCGATATCGACCGCGAGAATTTCAAAGCGCGCGTCGTCGCATTGCCTCGCCGCGAAGACGTACAGACGCCGCCGATGAACGAGCAGCTGATCGTCGAGCTTTATTCCAAGTAGCGGATTCATTTACAGCAATCGCTAAGTCGAAGGGTTTGTAGGCTCGCCATTAGCGGGCCAGGAGGACGCAAAGATGTGGAAGGGCTTTCAGAAACCAAAGAGGTTGGCAGCAGAACCGGAAACACTGACGGACAAGTACGGAAAATTCTCCGCGCAGCCGTTCGAGCGCGGCTGGGGAACCACGGTTGGTAACTCGCTGCGGCGCGCCTTGCTGAGCTCGATTGAGGGCGCGGCGATCACCGCCGTGAAGATCGAAGGCGTGTTGCACGAATTTTCGCCCATCCCCGGCGTCGTCGAAGATGCCACGGACATCATCCTGAACCTCAAGCAGGTGCCGCTCAAGCTCAATACCGATCAGCCGAAAACGATCACGCTCAACGTCGATGTGCCGGGCCCGGTAACCTCGGCAAAAATTGAAGAGGATGCCGACATAGCCGTGCTCGACAAAAACATCTATATCGCGACCGTAAGCGAAGGCGGAAAGCTCGAACTCGAGTTGCGCGTCAAGAACGGCCGTGGCTACGTGGCCGCCGATCGCAACTTTGACGAAGACCTGCCGATCGGATACATCCCGATCGACTCAGTACATTCGCCGGTGCGCAAGGTGAACTATTCCGTGGAAGCGGCGCGCCTTGGCCAAATGACTGATTACGAGAAGCTTACGCTTGAAGTCTGGACGAACGCTGCGATCACTCCGCAGGATTCGATTGGCCTCGCGGCGAAGCTGATGAAGGACCACATGAGCATTTTCATCAACTTCGAAGAGACGCCCGATCTTCCAGAGGAAATCGTCGAGAGCTACAACGATCCGCGTCTGGAATTTCTCGACCGTTCGGTGGAAGAGCTCGAGCTTTCCGTGCGCTCCTACAACTGCTTGAAGAACGCGAACATTCAAAACCTCCGCGAGCTCGTTCAGAAGACCGAATCCGAAATGCTGAAGACGAAGAATTTCGGCCGCAAGTCGCTGAACGAAATCAAAGATATACTAGTGAAGATGGGCCTCAGCCTGGGTATGAAATTCGACGAGCATGGCCGCATTATCTGGCCGCCGCTCCCGAGCCAGACGGCTCCTCCGCCTTCCGAAGGAGACGCCACGGCTCTTTAAGCCGCGGTTGCCACCATGAGACACCTTATTTCGGGTTCAAAACTCGGGAAGCAGCCGGCGCATCGACGTGCCGTGCTCCGCAATCTGGTCACAAACCTGATTGAGAAGGAGCGTATCCATACCACTCTGCTTCGCGCCAAGACGGCTCGTCCGATTGCCGAACGCATGATCACGCTCGGCAAACGCGACTCGTTGCACGCGCGCAGGCAGGCGGCGGCCTTCCTTATGACGCCGGATGCCACCAAGAAGCTTTTCTCCGATCTCGCTCCGCGTTTCGCGGATCGTCCGGGCGGGTACACGCGCATCGTTCGCGCAGGCTGGCGAATCGGTGACGGCGCCGAACTCGCGATTCTCGAATTCATCGGCTCCGAGCTGAAGAA
>DATNKB010000315.1:0-6582 GCA_035603595.1 Candidatus Dormiibacterota bacterium | reverse complement strand
CGCGGCACCGGCGGTTTCGCCGTAGCCGGGAACGATATTGACGACGCCATCCGGGAAGCCGGCTTCAGCAATCAGTTCACCGAGGCGCAGCGCGGTGAGCGGGGTTTGTTCGGCCGGCTTAAGCACGACGCAGCAGCCAGTGGCGAGCGCTGGGCCGAGTTTCCATGCGGCCATCAGCAGCGGAAAATTCCACGGGATGATCTGGCCAACGACGCCGACGGGCTCGCGTACGGTGTAGGCGTGATAGCTGCCCTGGCGGGCGAGTCCCATGGGAATCGTGTTGCCTTCAATCTTGGTGGCCCAGCCGGCGTAGTAGCGGAAATGATCGACGGCGAGCGGGAGATCGGCGATGCGTGCGATCTTGAGCGGCTTGCCGTTGTCGAGAGATTCGAGCTGCGCGAATTCTTCGGTGTGTTTTTCGATGAGGTCGGCGAGACGCCACATCATGCGGCCGCGTTCGGAGGGTGAAATTTTCGCCCACGGGCCCTTTTCGAAAGCAGCGCGGGCGGCTTTTACGGCGCGGTCGATATCTTCGCGATCGCCTTCGGCGACGTGCGAGAGAACTTCTCCTGTGGCGGGATTGTAGGTGGGAAAAGTTTTGCCGGAAGCGGCTTCGACCCACTTGCCGTTGATGAGCATCTTCTGCTTTTTGCCTACGAATGATGTGACCTTATCGTCGAGTTGAACTGCGTGAGTGGCTGTTGCCATTTCTATTCCTCCTCTTGGGATCTGCTTTTTATTATTTTGGGAAATTGTGAGCCTGGTGTGCGGCTCGGGGTGCTTTCTGCGGGTTGGAAGTGAACGAGCATTCAGCGCAGAGCGTTTGTTTCGGCGGGGCGTATTTTGCTCCGCCAGATTCTGTTCGGTGCAATCACTATGATAGGCGTGTCTGATAGCGGATGGCAATAGGCCGTCAGAATTCGGGAGCGGACTTTTTGATGAATAAAGCCGGGATGTCTTAAGAGTTAGACGACGCCAATCGCGTATTCCCGATTGGTCGGCTGGATTTTCACCAGCATTTGCTCCCGGCCACGGCTGATTGTAATCGATTAGCGACGCTTTCGGCGTGATTTCGATTTGGAGCGCTTCGCGCTGGCGCGTTTTTGTGACCGTTTCGCTGTAGGCCAGGGTGGAGCAAGAGGGTGCTTAGGCTGGTACAAGCCAAGTTCGGCGCCGCCGGGTAGCGTGAGAGAGGTGACGAAACCGAAGCGGGCGTCGGTGATCGGGCTGCTGAATTTTACGCCGCGCTTTTCGAGATCGGCGACGGTGGAAGTGATGTCGTCACACAGGAGATAGAGTTCGTAGTGGCTTCCCTTCTCAGCCGGGTGCATGCCGATTTCGGCGGGTGGGAGGCTGAAGATGAGCCAGCCGTGGCCTGCGTCGACGGAAGGAAATTTGAGGACGTCGCGGAAGAATGCGCGTATTTCCTCAGTGTGGTCGGAGTGGATCAAAGCGTGGGTGCCGGTGATCATGGTTTACCTCCCTTAGGTCGCTCGCTGTGCTCGTTGCTGATCCTTTGGCTCCGATCGACAAACTCAAGTTCCTGGGGCTAAAGCCCATCAGCTGCGGAGCGCTTTTTTCGCTGGACTGAAGTCCAGCTCCCCCGCTGAAGCGGGGGGCTCCCACCGAAAACTTTGCCCCACTGATAGGACCGGGCGCCGCCGATTTAAATTGGGTAGTGGGTTGGAGTGCGGCGGATTGTGATCCAGCGCAGCTCGGTGAATTCTTCCAGGGCGGCTTTGCCGCCGAAGCGGCCGTAGCCGCTGTCTTTCACGCCACCGAAGGGCATTTGCGGCTCGTCATGAACTGTGGAGCCATTGATATGGCAGATGCCGGTTTGCATCCGCTCGGCGAAGCGCATGGCTTTGTTGACGTCGCGGCTAAAGATGGCGCTGGAGAGGCCGTACTCGGTGTCGTTGGCGATGCGCAGGGCTTCTTCGTCGGAGTCTGCGATCACGATGGATACGAGCGGGCCGAAGGACTCCTCACCGTAGATTCGCATTTTAGGCGTGACGCCGAAAAGAACGGTGGGTGAGTAACAGTTGCCATCGGATTTGCCACCGCAGAGTACTTTGGCGCCTTTGGAGACGGCATCGTCGATCAGTTCCTGGACTCGTGCGGCTGCGCCTTTATTTATGACCGAGCCGATCTGTGTGTCGGGTTGCAGCGGGTCACCGACTTTAAGCGAGCTGGCTTTCGCGGCGAGTTTTTCGGCGAAAGTTTCGGCGATCGGTTTTTCGGCGACGATGCGCTCGGTGGACATGCAAATCTGGCCGGCGTTCATGAAAGCGCCGAAATTGGCGGCGGCGACGGCGGCGTCAATATCAGCGTCGCTCAGGACGACCATCGGGGCTTTGCCGCCCAGTTCGAGCAGGACGCGCTTAAGGTACTTGCCTGCTTTCTCGGCAATGATGCGGCCGACTTTGGTTGAGCCGGTAAAATTTATGCGGCGCGTTTTGGGATGGGCGATGAGTTCGTCGACTACGTCGGCGGCATCGGCCGGAGCGTTGGTGATTACGTTGAGTACGCCCTTCGGGAAGCCTGCTTTTTCGAAAACTCTTGCGATTGCGAGATGAGTGCCCGGGGATTCTTCCGATCCTTTTAGGACAACCGTGTTGCCGTAGGCGATGGGGATCGCAACGGCGCGCATACCGAGAATCATCGGCGCGTTCCAAGGTGCGATGCCGACGACCACTCCAACCGCCTGCCGCGTGGCCATGGCTACGGTGTCGGGAAGATCCGAGGGAATTATTTCGCCGATCAGACCGTAGGCTTGCGCGGCGGCTTCGCGGAGAAGCCCTGATGCGAAAATACAATTGAACATGCCCCAGCCAAAGGTTTCACCGGTTTCTTCGGCGGTGACGCGGGCGATCTCGGCCTGGTACGAATCGAGAACGTCGGCCGCTTTCAGCAGCAGTTTGCGACGGACGGCCGGCGCGGTGCTACTCCAGGAAGGAAATGCAGCGGCGGCTGCTTCGACGGCGCGCTTCGCATCTTCTCGCTTACCGGCGGCAACTGTGGAGGCAGGCTTGCCATTGAACGGATTCGCCTTCTCGTAGGTACCTTTCGCGGCTGCGTCCGTCCATCCTCCGTTGATGAAGAGTTGATGCTTCGTGGTGGTTTGCTGGTCGGTTTGCCGGTCCATGGAGCCTCCGCGCGGTGAAAGAGTATATTTCAGAAGAGGAGAAAATCGGGCGGTTTTCCGGCCGTGACAGGTGGAACCGACGGGTTCGCAAAATCATCTTACATACAAGGGTGACCCAGCCCTGCGGAGGCAAGTTTCCATGAATAACCGAGAGATGTATTTCAAGGGACGCCTTGCCGTTGCTTCCATAGCAGTGCTTCTGGCGCTTGCCGCTACAGCCTTGAAGCGAGATGACAGTCGCAGAAAAGCCGCCGCCGGCAGTACCGGAACAATCGCGGCAGAACGCGGTGCCGGTAAAATCAGTTCCGTACCGGCGGACGGAGGGAAACTCCTCAAGGGCGAGGGCGCCTATGGCGACTGGCGTGAGGATTCGCCGGGTGTTCGAAGGTTAATAACGTCCGCCGACATGCCGAAGCCCTATGCGACGAAATCAGCCGACAACGATGCGCATGTGGTGTCGCGGCCGAATAGTGCGTGGCCGCAGGCGCTGCCGGGATTCAAGGTTGACCAGATCGCGACTGGATTGAGCGAGCCCCGATTGATTCGCACCGCGCCGAATGGCGATCTTTTTATCGCTGAGAGTCACAAAGGACAGATTCGCGTGCTGCGCGGAATCGGAGCGGACGGGCGAGCGCAGACGGTAGACGTGTTCGCGACCGGCCTCAACAAGCCGTTTGGAATTGCCTTCTATCCTCCCGGGGCGAATCCTCAGTTCGTGTACGTGGCGAATACGGGCAGCGTGGTGAAATTTCCTTATCAAAATGGCGATTTGAGAGCGCGGAGCAAAGCGCAAACTGTCGTGGCGACGATTCCGGGCGGCGGGCTGCTACACGGCGGCGGGCACTGGACGCGGGACATTGCGTTTTCAGCGGACGGGCAGAAGATGTTTGTTTCCGTGGGCTCGCATTCGAATGTGAGCGACGACGCGGCCGAAGACCATCGTGCGGATATCTTGGAATTTAACCCGGATGGATCGGGCGAGCGGATTTATGCGGCGGGAATTCGGAATCCTGTCGGCATCGCGATCGATCCTTCTACGGGCGTGCTGTGGACGTCTGTGAACGAGCGCGACGATCTCGGGGACGATTTAGTGCCCGATTACATCACGAGCGTGAAGGACGGTGGATTTTATGGCTGGCCCTGGTATTACGTTGGGCCGAATCAGGATCCGCGCCACGCCGGGAAGCATGCGGAACTGAAGGAAAAGGTGATTGTGCCGGATGTGCTGCTGCAATCGCATTCGGCGTCACTCCAGATGACTTTCTATGACGGCAAAATGTTCCCGTCAGAATATTCGGGGTATGCGTTTGCGGCTGAGCACGGGTCCTGGAACCGCGCGAAGAGGACGGGGTACAAAATTATTTGCGTCCCGGTGCACAATGGGAAAGCCACCGGCGAGTATATGGACTTCGTTACGGGATTCGTCACGCCGAACGGAGAGGTTTGGGGACGGCCGGTGGGAGTTACGGTGGCGTCGGACGGCGCGTTGATTTTTACCGACGATGGATCGGACAGCGTCTGGCGCGTGACCTATACCGGGAGCAAATAGCTGAAGGCTTCGAGTGCGGGCTGGCGAAATATTTTCGGCGCTGCGACGGCGGCGTTTTTGTTTCTTTGTGTGCCCTCAAGCGCGGTGGCTCAGGCGCCTGCAAAGACAAAATCGCAAGCAAAGACGGCGGCCGGCGGTAACGCCTACGACTGCGGCGGCGGAATCACGGTGCACTTTTTCCCGGCGCTAGCCGTGCAGGGCGGCTTGCTGCGGCTCGAAGTGCACGGGCAGACGGCGCTCGCCAAGGTGACGGGAGAATGGACTGGGCGCGACGCCGAGCGTTCAGTTCCCTTCTGGCACGACGCAAGATACAAGGGCCTCTTCCACGGGTTCCTGGGCGTCGATCTCGCACATCCTCCTGGAAAATATGAGTTGAAACTCAGCGTCCAACCGGAATCGAGCGACTCGGTGAGCTGCGCGGTTCCCATTTCTGTGATAGCTGGTAAATTTCCGGAGGAGAAGCTGACGGTGGCGCCGAAGTTTGTGCAGCCGAATCCGGAAGACGCGAAGCGGGCCGAGGAAGAAGGCGAACGCTTGCGCGCACTTTTCGCCACCGCGACCCCTGAGAAATTATGGACCGGGGCGTTTCGCCTGCCGCTGCCCGGCATTCATACGGCGAAGAATTTTGGGCGGAGGCGCGTTTTGAACGGGACGCCAGGTTCGTCACACAGCGGCGTGGATATACCTGCCGTGGAAGGGACGCCGATCCATGCTTCGCAACGAGGGCGCGTGGTGCTGGCTGAGAATTTATATTTTGCCGGGAATACTGTGGTGATTGATCACGGATTAGGCGTGTACACGTTGTACGGACACATGAAAGTGATTGGCGTTCAGGTAGGCGAAACGGTTGCTGCTGGCGCCGTGATTGGGCGCGTGGGAGCAACCGGACGCGTGACCGGACCGCACCTGCATTGGGGACTTACTCTGGACGATTCGCGCGTGAACGCGCTCAATATTGTGGGACTGCCCGGAAGTTAGTCGAGTGCCTCAGGCGCCGACCGGCGTGCGAATGGTCGGCGGACCCGAGACGGCAGCTTTCAAATCCTGTTCACCGTTTACGACGTCGAGAACTCGTTGCGTTACTTCGTCATCAATGGATGAGGCTCTCCGCAATTCAACCGGGTAGCGCACGCGGAATTCGAGGCCCTTGTCGGTGAATCGGAGCTGTGGCTCGGGATTGGGGGCTTGCATATAGATGTCAATGCGGCGCTCGACGTCCGTATGCTGGCGTTCGATGTCCTTGCGATATCCGTCGTACACGGAATTGACGGCTTGCAGAATTTTTTCCTCCACGGATTTGTAGTTGCTTCCCGCGACGATCGGAACGGCCACTTCGTGCCAAGTGTAGTCCGTGCCGGGGATCTGCTTGTAGAACGGCATGCCTGCCTGGAAAAAGACGGAATTCGAAAACACGGCGATGCGTCCGGTGGGGTAGAGATCTCCGCCGCTTGCCGCGAGTTCCATGATGTAGAGGCGCACCAGCCCGATATCCACCACATCGCCTGTGACGCCGGCCACGCTGACGCGCTCGCCCACGCGGATACCATAGCGGCCGATGAGAAAGAAATAGGCCGCGATCGACAGCAAGACGGCTTGCAGGCCGACCGCGATGCCGGCCGTGACGAATCCCGCGAATGTGGCGAGCGAACTGAATTCGCTCACAAATCCGAGAACGAGAACAATGCCCATCAGGAAGCCGACCACAAATCGCCGGATGGTGAGAAATTGGCGGCGACGGCGAACGTCCTGGATGTAGCGGAATGTAGCCCTTCGCCACACTTCCGAAAGCACCAAAACGAGTCCCAATGCGATGACGATCGTTCCCACGTGCAATAGCAACGCGCGCAGGGCGTAACCCGATTGGCGCGTGATCGATCGGCGCCATTCG
>DATNKB010000314.1:0-5267 GCA_035603595.1 Candidatus Dormiibacterota bacterium | reverse complement strand
TGGCTGCTCGTCCGCTTTGGCAAAGCCAGCCAGAAGATTCCGTATATCCGGGCCCATTATTACGTTGCCCTCGGTGCGACGTTCGTTCTCTGCTTCGTCGGGCATTTGTGCTACTACGACATGAGGGCATATATGGGAGGCACTCAGTCCGCATACATCATTAATTACGTCATGAGTGTCTTGTTCGTTTTCCTCTATTTCGACCGGCCGGACGCGAAGGGACTTTCCTACGGAGGCGCATGGACGAAGATGCTTGGAACCACATGCATCTCGCTCGCAAATATTCCGCTGTGGCCCCAGGACCCGCACGCTCCCCGCTTCTTTCTCTATTACCTCTTCGCCGCGTGTTTTCTTTTCGATGTGTTTTACATTTTCCTCTTGAGGCAAGCGCGGCAATCGGCTGCCGCAAGCGCCTAATTCCTGGATTCCACGGGCTGGGAACGGCGTAATATTATTTGTTCGACCGGAGGTTAGCCTTGCCTTCTGCTCAAAAACTCGACACTCATCACAAAGCGCTCACCCTGAATCTCGACGCATCCGTCTTCGGCTCCTTCGCCGAAATCGGCGCCGGCCAGGAAGTAGCGCGCTGGTTCTTTGTAGTTGGTGGCGCGTCTGCCACGGTTGCCAAAACCATTTCTGCGTACGACAAAGAAGTGAGCGACGATCTCTACGGTTCCGGAACGCGCTACGTATCAAAGCAGCGGCTTGAAGCGATGTTGGACGCGGAATGGACCCAGCTTCTCGCGGAGTTAAACAAAACGCGTGGCCCGCAAACGCGCTTCTTCTCCTTTGTTGACACCGTCTCCGCCCGAAACTACGCCGGGACAAACGATCCGCACGGCTGGATCGGGCTTCGCTTTCAGTTGCAGCCCGGCGGCCCTCCCAACGACATCGTGCTGCACGTCAATATGCTCGACCCTTCGAATCTACTTCAGCAGGAAGCCATTGGCATCCTGGGCGTGAATCTCATCCACACCGCGTTTTACGAACTGCAGACGAAGGAATCGTTTCTAGCGGGCCTGGCGCAAGATGTGGTCAAAGAGCGAATCGAGATTGACTACGTGGATCTTCGCGGGCCGGCATTCGAGAGCTGGGATCGCCGCACCCTGCCTGTCGACCTGGTGCATGGTGGATTTGCTGAAGCTGTATTTTTCCCCGCGAAGGGCCCTGCCGTTCCGCCTACCGAAGCGCTCTACAAGAAAGCCGTTGTACTTGCGCCTGGAATCTTTGGCCACGTGGACTCAGATCACTCGCGGGTTCACATACGATTGCTGGCTTCGGGAATCGAGGAACTTCGGAAAGAGCTGGGCGAAACCAAGGGAGCTCCCGCCGGCTTTTTTTGCCTCACGGCGGCTTCGATCGTGTCCGGCGAACCGGTGCCGGACATTCCCGATTTGCTTCGTCGTATCGACGCTCTTGTCGCTGCCGGAGGCGACGTGCTGCTTTTTCGCCAGGGCGAGCTTTACCATATGACAACTCTCTTGCACCGCTACACGCAGGAGCCTGTGCGTTTCGTCGCCGGCCTTTCCCTAATGATTCGAGCGTTTGAAGACATTTATGGCAATCTCGAAGGAAGACTTCTCGAAGCTCTCGCGCGGCTCTTTGCGCAGAACGTCCGCATCTACGCGTATCCGATGGCCGCTGCAGAACTGCGCGAAAGGCTGAAGGGTGTTTCCGCCGCCGGTTGGGAATGGAGCGAGACGAATGGGATGGTTTCTGCCGCCCAGTTGCGTCGCGCGCCACCTCTCGGACACTTGTTTGACTATCTTCTCGCCAGCAACTTTCTTGTCCCTATGCAGGTTCCTGCGAGCTTAAAAGCCGACGCTTGAGTCGCCAGGCAGAGCTTTTTCCGCTAGCTTCCCGCCGCCCTCCCGCTGGCATCCGCGGATAGTCGCGGACCATTGCGTTGTCCTCGAACTGCACAGCCTCTCCGAATGATTGGCTACCCTGCGCCATTCACGCCGCTCAAAAATCCGCCAAGATGGGCCGTCAGCACAACGATTAGTATGGCCAACGCCTCAATCACCAGACGGTACTTCGGCAAGGATTCCTGATCACGCCGCCGCGCGCGCCAGTGAATCAGAAACACCACCCAGATCAAGACACTCGATGTGCACCCCAGAACCAGATGCATCAGGAGAATGCCCTTGAGCTTTTGTCCCTCGAGCGCCCATTGCCACGCTGCGAGTCCGGTGGCCACTACCGGCACCGTCGAGATCGCTGCGAAGAGCAAATTGAAATATGCGGCCGCAGCCAGCGACCGGTTCTTCGTCCGCTGCGCCACGTAGTCGAAAGCCACCGCCACGATGAACAGCGCAATCGGGAAGTGAATCAACACCACGTGTTGTGCGTGCCGGGCCAGCAGCAGCGTCTTGATGTCGAACGGATTTACTCTCATCGCCGTCTCACTGCACCACGATCGTGCCGGTCATCTTCGGATGAATCGAGCAGAAGTAGGGATAGGTGCCCGCCTTCGTAAACGTGTAAGAGAACTTCTCGTCCGTATCCATCACCTTGGACTTAAACACCCCGTCCGTGCTGACAGCCGTGTGTGGAATATCATCATGGTTGATCCAGGTAACCGTCGTTCCCGCTGCGACCGTAAACGTCCCCGGCGCAAAACTGAAGTTGTCGATTTTTATCTCTACGTTCTTTGCTGGTGCCTGCTGCGCGTTCGCTTTCACGGCTCCCGAGCCCGCTGACAGCAGCGCAACAACAATCATTACCGGTACCGCGAGGCCTGCAATCCACACTCTCTTGCTTTTCATATCGCCTCCTTTTCTGAATTTGATTCACATGTCCTTGCCCTTAGTAGAACCGCCGCGAGGACCGATTTATTCCAGATTCGTTCGAAATGGATCTGCGGAAGCATTGGGAATAAAGCGAACAGCGAGCCGGTCTGATGAGAATGAAAGGTTCACATCAAAAAAAAGGAGCTGTTATGAAGAAAGCCGCTGTCGTTAAAAGTTTTCCCGCTGTTGCACTGTTGCTTGCCTTCTTGATCGTCCTGCCCAACGTACGGGCCGACGAATGGAACCAAGCCACCTTGTTTACGTTCAACGAGTCGGTTCAGATTCCCGGCCAGGTATTACCCCCCGGCGCTTACGTGTTCGAGCTCCTCAACAATTTCAATCACGAAATTGTGCGGATCTCCAACGCGGACCGCACCAAGGTGATCGCCGTGGTTCAGGCACGGCCCACCACAGAGAAGGGCTTCACTGGTAAGGCTGCAATCGTCCTGGCTGAGCGAGGATCGTCACAGCCACCGGCCGTTGTCGCATGGTCCTATCCAGGCCGCCTGGAGGGTCATCAGTTCCTGTATCCGAAGCAGATGCAGACAGAAGTCGCCAACGACAAGCACGACACATTCGTCTTTGGAGATTAATCCGGCTTAGCAAGTATCAACCGGTCGGTGGCGAGACTCAGATCCCGCCGGCCGTGTGATACCCCGACGTCGCTCGATCTATAGGGTTGTGCCGATTTCTTACAAGTCTCAGAGAAAGGTGGTTACACACGTGCGGCTCTTCGAGATTCACGAACAAGAATGGTTTCCGCAATTCCTCCGCGACGAATTTGTCGACGAGTTGCAGATGATTTTGGATGTTACGAATACCTATCAGCCAATCGCGAACCTACTTAGAAGACGTTTGCAGCAGTGCGGCGCCAACCGCGTGCTGGACTTGTGCTCGGGAGCGGGCGGCCCCTGGCCATCGCTCGTGCGCGATTTTGAGAACAGCGGTGCAGAACCACCCGAAGTGTTACTGACGGACAAATATCCGTGCAAAAAAATGCTGGACGGTCGTCAGTCTGCATCGGCGAGGCGGATTCGTTTCCTATCGAATTCAGTAGACGCTACGCAGATCCCTGAGCACCTCGACGGTTTCAGAACCCTCTTTTCCTCCTTCCATCATCTGACGCCCGACGAAGCGCGCAGTCTTCTCGAAGACAGCGTTATCAGGCGGCAGGGCATCGCTATCTTTGAAGCGCCGGCGCGACGCGCGTTCACGTTGCTATCCCTTTTCTTCATTCCCATTGCCGCCTGGCTTTTCGTCCCCTTTCGCAGGCCCTTCCGTTGGTCGCGGCTCCTTTGGACGTATTTGATTCCGGTGATTCCCTTCGTCCTCTTCTTCGACGGGCTGGTTTCATGCCTGAGGGCCTACTCACCAGCGGAACTTCGGGAAATGACAAGAGGCCTTGCGAAGGGCGAATACCGATGGGAGATCGGTGAAGAGTCCGGAGGGCTGTTGCCGCTGCGGATCACTTACCTGGTGGGCTGTCCCGGCAGTGTATTTGCTGAATCAGGCGACTGAATTCCGCAATCAACCGAGCTGAGCGCCAATGCGGAAGCAATGCGGGAATAAATCGGCTACCAAAGCGATTAGCAAAAGTATGAGTAGCTCATGCACTAACGAGTGGGGAAGTGCTGTGACGTTACCGCCGAGCGAAGCCGAAATTTCCTTGATAGTTGAGGCTGGAGGCGGGAAGTACGTCGGCGTACTGATGGCTATTCCCCAAAAGATGGAATCGGTCATTCTGTTCGTTTCGCCCCAGACCGGAACCACATTAGGCATTCCAATGTCCCGCTTGAATGTCGACGCCGTACGAGAGCAGCTGGCCGAATCCAATGCGGCATTCGCAAAACACAACCCCAAACGCCAGACTTACAGGAGATTCAATGAGGAAGCTTGCGATTCGTAGTCTGTGGCCCACTCTCGCACCGATTCTGCTGTGGGTCGCAATCTCCCTTCAGCATCCCACACCGGCATCAGGACAAAACGCCGGCGTTCAAGTCGTCGAGGTCACAGCCAGGAAATACGAGTATTCGCCCGCGCCCATTCATGTAAAGAGCGGAACGAAGATTCAGCTGAAGATCACCGCCACTGACCATGACCACGGTTTTTCGATCGCAACGGTTACCGATGGCGCCGATTCAAACGCCGCCGCGGGGTTGATATTCACTTCGCCTCAAGAATGCTGGCAACTCAAGAAGGGCGAAACGACGACAGTTGAATTTCTCGCGCAAACCCCGGGTACCTATTCATTCAAATGCTGCCACACCTGTGGCTTCGGCCATCGCGGCATGAAAGGCCTGCTCGTCGTGGATCCATAGAGTGTTCTCACTTTCTTTTTTCCACACCCTGATAAGGGGTGCTCAACGACGGCAGACCAATCCGGCGCGCGACGTTCTCGAAGCGCGGGTCCGAACGAAGAGAATCGAAGCCCGGCCGCAGTAGGACGCCCGGATTAAATCGCTCTTGGTACCCTTT
>DATNKB010000313.1:0-5248 GCA_035603595.1 Candidatus Dormiibacterota bacterium | reverse complement strand
TACGCACCTTTTTCTTGACGAAAGTGATTTGTATCAGGTACTAGCTCAAGAAAGTACGATGAACCCAACCGATGCGGACCGCTTGGCTCCGCTCACCCCACAGAATCCAGCATATGTCATTTACACTTCGGGCTCGACTGGCAAACCAAAAGCCACAGTGATTGAGCATCGCAATGTCCTGAACCAATTGATGTGGATGGCAAGGGAGTTTCCGCTGGTTGATTCAGACGGCCTTTTGCAGAAAACGCCGCTCACCTTCGACGCTTCTGTCTGGGAGTTTTTTGCACCTTGGATGGCAGGACGAACTGTAATTCTTTGTGACTCAAGTAATCTGCATTTGGATATGATTTTGCAGACCATTGCTAAGCAGAATGTCACGCGTTTGCAGTTCACCCCTTCCGTACTCAACTCTGTCTTGACTCTCGAAAGCTTTAAGAGTTCCACAGCGAGCTTGCGGCGAGTGTTTTGCGGCGGAGAGATTCTAACAGCAGAAATTGCCGCGGATTTCAGGAAGCATAGTACGGCCGCGTTCGACAATATCTATGGCCCAACAGAAACGACAATCATCTCCACATTCTACAGTACGTTTCCGGGTGACAATTTCCCTCTTAGTGTTCCGATTGGTCGCCCGATTTCGAACACGCGTGTGTATGTGCTGGATCGCGGCCTGGAGCCGGTGCCGGTAGGTGTTGCCGGCGAGTTGTATATAGCGGGGGCGGGATTGGCGCGAGGGTATTTGAAACGACCCGGATTGACCGCGGATCGGTTTGTTGCAGACCCGCATGGAGAAGCCGGGACGCGGATGTATCGAACGGGGGATTTAGCAAGATGGCGAGGCGATGGGAATCTGGAATTCATTGGGCGGGCAGATCAGCAAGTAAAGATTCGAGGATTTCGCATTGAGTTGGGGGAAGTCGAAGCAGTACTGCGAAAACATGAGAACGTACAGGATGCTGTGGTGCTGGCCCGAGAGGACGATCCTGGACAGAAACGTTTGGTCGCGTATGTGGTCCGACAGCCGAGCGAAGCCGAACGGGTCGGGATGCAGAGAGATCAGATTAGCGAGTGGCATCAACTGTACGAATCGACCTACAGGCAGGGTACGGAGTTTTCAGGAGACTTTAACATCGTCGGGTGGCAAAGCAGCTACACGGCGGGTCCGATAGCGACGGAAGAAATGCGGATTTGGGTCGACGAGACTGTGAGGAGACTCCGAGCCTTCGACGCGCGAAGGGTTCTGGAGGTAGGGTGTGGAACCGGATTGCTGTTGACGAGGCTCGCTGGAGAATCCCACAGATATGTGGGATTGGATTTTTCGAGCGAGGCGTTAACGAGACTCAGATCGTATCTGTCGACGCGCGACGATCTAAGTCATGTGGAATTACGGGAAGGTTTAGCACACGAGCTGTCGTTCATGAGCGACAACAGTGTGGATCTGGTGATCCTTAACTCAGTGGTGCAGTACTTTCCCGACGTTGACTATCTACTAAAGGTTCTCAGGGAAGCCGTGCGGGTGACTAGTCGCGACGGACATGTTTTTATCGGAGACGTACGAAGTAAATCCTTACTTGAAGCCTATCACGCGTCGGTGCAAATCTTCAAAGCGGGAAATGAGGTGTCAACGGAAGAAATAAGACAACAGATCGACTACAGGCAACGAAAAGAGGAAGAGCTGGTATTGGAAGCGAAACTGTTCGAGGAGTTCGGAAACCGCTGTGACAAGGTCGCTCAGGTGGGAAGTTGGTTGAAGGCCGGGCAATACGATAATGAACTAAGCCGATTTCGATTTGACGTCGTGATGAGGCTTCACTCCAAGAAGCTACAGATGGTTGAGCCGGAGCTGTGGGTGGGGTGGGATAAAAGCGGATACTGGAGAAACACAGTTAGGGAAGCAGTAACTCGAAAGCTCAATATATCCATAGGAGTTCGGGGGATCCCGGATGCCCGTGTCGCTTGGGCTGCGAAATCAGTTCGATTGCTGCGGACCGAGATGAAGGACGTCGGGGAGCTGCGACTGGCATGCGCGGATATTATCGCAGAAGATCCAGATGCGGTGATGCGGTTTGCTCGATCTTTGAAAGTTGAGTTTTCCTGGCGAAATTTTGGCACGGACGGGATTTACGATGGTGTGTTCAATCCGAAGTGGCGAGAGGTAAGCGGCGAGGAACCAGTACCGGACGGCTATTATAGACAATACGGGAACGCGCCGTCCCGGAGTGCTGGAGATGCGGAATTCGGACGTGCATTGCAGAATTATCTACGTCGAAGCCTACCCAACTACATGGTGCCCGAAGCCATTGTCGTGCTGGAGCGATTACCGCTCACCCCCACTGGAAAGGTCGATCGAAAGGAACTGCTGCCTCCAGAACACATTTCTATACAGCAGTATCAAGCCCCACGAACGCCACACCAAAATATCCTATGCTCTCTCTTTGCTGAGACCTTGGGATTAGTACGGGTTGGGATCGACGATAACTTTTTTGAGCTGGGTGGACATTCATTGCTGGCTACACGTCTAGTGAACCGGATCCGGGCCTCGCTGGATATCGAGCTACCGATTCGGACGCTATTCGAGTCGCCGAGTCCTCGAGATTTGGCGCAGCATTTGCCTGGAGGACAGAAGGGCCGTGCCCCACTGGTACGGCAGGAGCGTCCGACACGACTCCCATTGTCGCATGCCCAGGAGAGGTTATGGTTTCTCGACCAGCTAGAAGAAAAGACAAGTACCGCCTACAACATGCCGGCGGCATTGCGCCTGCGCGGGGAGTTGGATCGAGAAGCGGTGGTGAGGGCGATCAACACAATCGTCGAGAGGCACGAGAGTCTGCGGACGCACTTTGCAGAGGTGGACGGAGAGCCTTCGCAGGTGATTGCTCCGACCTTACGAGTGGAAGTACCGGTGGAGGATCTGAGTGCGCTGGAGACGGAAGAACAGCAGGTAGCAACTCGGGCGGCGATGCGACAGGAAATGCAAACCACATTCGATTTGTCAAGAGATCCTCTGTTGCGAATAAAGCTATTGAAGCTGGGGCCAGAGGAGCACATTCTCCTGCGGACAATGCACCACATCGTATCCGACGGGTGGTCGGAGGGAGTGTTCAATCGAGAGTTTGAAATCTTGTATGAGGCTTACCGAGACAAAAAACAGAGCCCGCTCAGGCCCCTGGCGGTGCAGTACGCCGATTTCGCGTTGTGGCAAAGACGTCAACTTGAAGGCGGAGCACTCGAAGAAGGAATCAGATATTGGATGCAGAAGTTGCGAGATATTCCGCAACATTTGGAATTGCCGACCGATAGACCCCGTTTGGTGGTGCAGACATTCGCTGCCAGCACATGTTCGGTGATCCTCACAGTCGATCAGGTGGAAGGGTTGAAGCGGCTAAGCCGGGAGAACGGGACAACTCTGTACATGACCCTTCTCGCAGCTTTTGGAATACTTCTGTCCCGCTATAGCGGACAGGACGACGTTGTAGTGGGGTCGCTGGTCGCAAACCGGCAGGACTCGCAGCTAGATCAATTGATCGGATTCTTCTTGAACATCCTGGCCATGCGGCTGCCCATAAAGGGTCAATCGAATTTTCGGGAGCTATTGAAAGAGGTGCGGACGACAACCCTCGAGGCATACCAGCATCAGGATGTTCCGTTTGAACGATTGGTCGAGGAACTATCACCGGAGCGTAGTCTCAACCGGACTCCCGTGTTCCAGGTGGTGTTCGTACTTCAGAATTCGCCTTGGGAGCCGCAGCGTATGAAGGGTCTAGCAGTTGAGTCAGTCGGAGTGCCTGATCTGCGGGTCCGGTATGACTTGGAGGTGCACGCTTGGGAGCGTCAGGAGGGAATTGTACTTTACTGGCAGTACAACCGAGACTTATTCGATCGTTGGCGGATCGATCAGATGGCACGCCACTACGTTCGCGTGTTGGACGCTGTGGTCGCGGATGCAACCCAAACGTTAGCAAAGGTTCCGCTGCTTTCTGTGACTGAGCAATATCAAGTTCGAGAAGAGTGGAACAACACGGCTAAAGATCAGTCACGGGACATGTTTCCAGAATTGTTCGAGCAGCAGGTCGAGAAGACGCCGGATGCAATAGCGACGACCGACGGCGACCGCTGCTTGACTTATTGGGAGCTCAACAAACATGCAAACCAACTCGCTCATTATCTAGTTGCATTAGGGGCAGGTCCGGAGAGTCTTGTCGGCATTCACCTCGAACGATCACTCGAAATGGTGATATCGATTCTCGGGACCCTGAAAGCTGGCGCGGCTTATTTCCCACTGGACCCGACACAACCGCCCGAACGTTTGGCACTAATCGTGAATGACGCCGAGCCCATGCTTGTCGTAAGCACGAACGCATTAAAGACCCGCCTGCCGGAGAAAATCCCAGTGCTAAGTATCGACGAGCTGGAATACGAGGCCGCGATCCAACAATCCCCGTCCCACAATCCGACCGAATTTTATGGAAGAGCAGGATTACTGCCGCGTCATCCAGCCTATCTCATATACACTTCAGGTTCGACTGGACAACCGAAAGGAGTGACGGTCGAACACGGCGGTATGCTGAACCATCTACATGCCAAGATCCATGACTTGAGTTTGGATTCCCAGGACACTGTTGCCCAAACGGCCACCGTGGCTTTTGACATCGCGGTGTGGCAAACACTAGCTGCGTTATTAGTTGGCGGGCGAGTTGAAATCATCGGACGAAGGTTCGCGCAGGATGGGTCTCTGTTGTTGGAGAGATTGCGCGCGTCCACGGTGACGGTTGTGGAACTCGTGCCAACGATGCTAACCATACTATTGGAGGAGGCAGCTGAGGAAGGTGGGTGGCCGCTCTGTCGGCACACGCTTTCCACCGGAGAAGCATTGCCTTCCGAACTGTATCTGCGGTGGCGGACTCTACACGCGACTGGTCAGCTCTGGAATGCGTATGGTCCGACAGAATGCTCCGACGACGTCACTCACTATCACTTGAGTGATAGTGATGCCGACGAGCAAGCAGGCGGTTTTGCACCGATCGGCCGACCAATACTAAATACGCAGCTTTACGTACTCGACGACGGTATGGAACCGGTGCCGGTAGGGGTAGCTGGGGAGTTGTATGTCGCGGGGGCGGGATTGGCGCGAGGGTATTTAAAGCTACCCGGACTGACCGCGGAGCGGTTTGTAGCGAATCCGTTTGGGCCGCTGGGGGCGCGGATGTATCGAACGGGGGATTTGGCAAGATGGCGAGGCGATGGGAACCTG
>DATNKB010000312.1:0-7732 GCA_035603595.1 Candidatus Dormiibacterota bacterium | reverse complement strand
GGCGGAGAAACCCTTCGCAGTAAAGGCAATCTTTTCGACAATTACGGCAACTGGTGGAGAGACCGGGCGCAATTCTTGCGCCTATCCTCGCCGTTGGCGTCAACGCCCGCGGCCTAAGCGCTTGTCCCTCAATGGGATGGGCAGGCAAGCTGGGTCGAATCGACCCCCGGCATATTGGTGGTTCGATTGCCGAGTACTAATGCCGCTCAGAGGCGCGACTTGGGAGTCGTGAACTTGAAAACCGCTCGCTCAACCTACTTGACCCGCGGAAGAATCCGCCGGACGCAAATCGGCATCTCTCCCTAGCATGAGCTCAAAAACCACTCCAACTCCCGAACCCATCATGGCCACGAACTCGGCCCCTCCCGGCTTCGATCCCGCCAAGGATCTGCCGAAGGGATTCATCGAGTTCCTGGTCCCTCTCCATGAACAATTTACGCCCCGGCAACGCACGCTGATTGAAAAGCGCGATCAAGCCTTAGAAGCGTCCCTGCGAGGTCACCTGCCGGATTACCTGCCGCCTTCCGCCGCAACCAAGGAAGACTGGCGCATCGAACTCCCAGCCTGGTGCCAGGATCAACGCAACCAGATGACCGGGCCCGCTGACGACGGCGAGCTCGTCGTGAAAATGCTTAACTCCGGCGCGCCCGGCGTGATGCTCGATCTCGAAGACTCAATGGCCAACTCCTGGCAGCACCTGATGTTGGGCATCGCCAACATGCTGTCTGCACTCCGCGGCCACTTGGCCTACGACGACCGCAAGCGCGGCCGCACCGTCACCATCCAACCAAGCAGTGTCGTCGTTTCACTTCGTCCTCGCGGGCTGCATCTGCATCAAGCAGGCGTGCTGAAAGACGAAATCATTCCCGCGTCGCTCTTCGACGTAGCGATGATCGCCTATCAACTCGACGCCTCCGAGCTAAAACACCCGCTCACCTTCTACATCCCGAAATCCGAATCCGCCGAAGAAGCCCTCTGGTGGCGCGACCTGTTCCAGGCAATCGCGAAGGCAAGAGGCTGGGCTAAGGACGCTATCAAATGTATGGCGCTCGTGGAAGCGCATCCTCTCGCATATCAGATGGAAGAATTCGCCTACAATCTCCGCGACCACATCTTGGCGCTCAATCTGGGCCGCTGGGATTACATGGCGAGCCTCATCCATTTCAATTTCGAAAATCCCGAGTGGGTTCTGCCCGACCGCAACACGATTCCGCACGACGTTGCGTTCTTCCAGAATTTCCGTCTGCTGATGCCCGAGCTTTGCCACAAACACGGCCTGCTCGCCATAGGCGGCATGACCGCTCTGTTTCCCAGCCGCGAAGACAAGGAACTGAACGAACGGGCTCTCACCGTCCTCGCTCAAGACAAAAAGAACGAAGCCGTGGCATTGATGGACGGCGCATGGACCGGGCACCCCGACCAGAATCAAATCGCCGTGGATCAGTTCCCTTTCCCGAATCAGCTTTCGGCACGCCCCAAGAATCCCGACACGCACGTCGACATGCGCCCGCTCCCCAAAGGCGTCGGCAAGCAAACTGTCGCCGGCACGCGCGCAGCGGTGCGTACCGTGATTCGCTATCGCAATGGCGTCTTGAGCGGCCGCGGCGCAAGCCTCCTCGACGGCTACATGGAAGATCTCGCCACGGACCGGATTTACCGCCTGATGATCGCGCAGCGCATCAAGCATCGCGACAAGGTGAAAATCGTCGACGAGAATGGCACCGCAGTGCCCCATACTCCCGAGTTCGTCAGCCAGCTGTTCGACCAAGAACTACAGCGCATTTTGAAGGAGCTGCCGGCCGGCACCCCTGCGGAAACTACGGAGAGATTCCGCCGCGCTCGCATCCTCAGCGAAAGATTGATTGTCAACGGAGAGTTTAATCCTGTATAAGGACGCGAAATTGCATGAGCTTTGATGAAGTAAGGCTTCGGCGAAACGGCAGCAGCGTCATCCAGGCGATGCTGAAACGTTTGGCCGAAGAAGAACGACGAGAAGAGGTACAAGAAGAAGTACAAGAAGAAAGACAAGTAGACGAAATACCACTTGGACTGAACACGGTGCAAACCGTACCTGTCGAAACTGCGAAGCCGCTCACCAAAGCGGCCTTGTACTGAGGGCGTGACTCGACGGCAGCGACCCAAGACTGCGAGGGGACGTGGCGCTGTTCGTTGTTTTGGTTGTGGGGGTAGTCGTCGCGCAGACGTGGATGGATTGGCGCGACGCAAAACGGAATTTTGCAGTCCCAGAATGGGCGAAAGGTGTTGCGCTGGCGGGAATCGTCGGCGTAGCACTCACCACGGCAATGTCGTTCGCCTCAGTCTGGCTCCAGGACTATTCCGGTCAGTGGGTAGGAGCAGGCTCTCGCTTATTCTGGCCTGAGCTCGGCTTGGTTCTCTGCGCGATGGGCATCATCGTAGCCGCCGTGCAAAAGAAACGCATGCGCCTAATGCTACTGATGATGGGCTTGCTAGTAGAAGCTTTCTGGCTAGGTCTCACCCTGTCGTAAGCAGCCGCGACCGTTCTGTTGTTGGTCGCGCCTTAGGTTTTGCATTCGTACGCACGACGACGCCTTCCTAGTCGTGGGCTTTTTCCATTCAGCCCCTCGAATTACGTGCCTCGACCTTCTCCCGTCGTCCTATTTTCTCTTGCCTCTGTGCCTCAGTGTCTCTGTGGCCGCCCCGTTTCCTTCTGGCCACCACGCGCCCATCTCCCTGCTATCCCGCCACCCGTAGAACGGCTATACTCATCCGGGCCAACATCTCCTCCTGGCAGGTGAAGCCATGGGCCTCCAAATCGCGATCCGACATGCTGGCGACGTTACCGTCCTCGACCTCCAAGGCCGCGCCACCATCGGCCCCACCAACGACTCTCTCAGCACGAATCTGCGCAAATTAATCGACGCTGGCGAATCCAAGATTCTTCTCAATCTTGCCGGCGCGACTCAGATCGATAGCTCCAGCATCAGCACCATCGTCCGCGCCTTCGTCTCCCTGCGAAACCGCGGCGCCAGCCTGAAACTCCTCAGCGCTCGCGGCAACGTCAAACTGGTTCTCGAGATGCTCCGCCTCCTCAACGTAATTCCCAATTTCGACGACGAAGCCACCGCCGTAATGTCATTCGAATCCCGCAAAGCCAGCTCCCACTAACCGCGTCCGTTCCCTGGGAGCGCCATTTGGAGTGCGGCGGCTTGGCGGACGGTTTTGATAACCAATTCAAATTGGGGCGATTGTCTCTGGCAGCAAGGAGCCAGGCACGTAGCCACGACGACGCTTCCTAAGTAGCGTAGGCTTCAGCCTGCGCCCCAAGTAGCCATCAGCAACCCCACCTGTTCCTAGGCACGCGCACGCTAGCGTTCCTCAAAATGCGACGCTACCGTCGCCACGATTCCAACCGCCGACAGCCACGACGCGCCTTCCTCGTGATGGGCCCTTCTACCCAAATTGATAATTGACCCACTCGCACAGGCCGCGTACCATCCGCCAGTTCCCATTTCTCATCCGGCAGTCAGGGCTCGCGTCATCATGCACCTCCTTGGAGGCGTCACCATGCCCGCGCACACCCGGATTTCAGCAAAATTTCTCCTCGCCGCACTGACCTTGCCTCTGCTCTTTCTCAGTCCATCTCACTCGCAGTCCAATCAATCCGCTTCTCCTTTTCACGAAGAAGTGCTCGCAGAACTCACTCCTGGCGCTGAAGCAAAACAGATTCTCGTCGGAGACCATCATCTCGCCTGGATCGAAAAGCTTGGCGACAAGCGTTCCGTCCGCCTCGATGGTCAGCCACTCGGCAGCGCTTACGAGGACATCAAGTATCTTCAGTTCAGCCGCGACGAATCCCGCCTGGTCTTCTTCGGCAAGCGCTCCCGGGCGTGGTACTTCTTCGACGACGGCAAGGAAGATTCCAAAGCGATTTCCAGCCCCACTGCTGTCGCCTTCCAGCCGGATGGGCCATCGCTCGCCTACGGCGAATGCAGTGAACATGCCTGCCGCTTGGTAATCGACGGCAAGGAATCCGCCGCGGAATATGACGATATCTCTTACCCCCGCTACAGTCCCGACGGGAAACACCTTGCGTTTCTCGCGAAGCGCTCGAAAAAGTGGGTCGGGGTTCTAGATGGCAAAGAACTCCGGGGCGAAGTGGACGAGGCAGCGTCTGCGAGTTGGGGCTTCAGCCGCGGCTCCGGGCGTTTCTTCATGAGCGGTCGCGTGAAATCCACCTTCATTCACATTGTTGATGGCACGCCTACTCCCGGATTCGACGTCATCAGCAGAATTGCTTTCACTCGCGATGGAAGTCACTACGCTTACGGAGGAGCAGACGCCAAGGGCGGTTTTAAAAAGCAGAAAATATTCGGCACGATCGTAAAGGACGGCCAGCCGGTCGCCACACACGAGGGCAAGGGCATGATGGGGTCGTGGTCTGGTCTCGGCGGCTCGACGGAAGCGATGGTGGGCGGAATTCACGATCTCAGCACCGATTTTCACGGCGTCTCGAGTCCAGAATTCGATCCGAATGGAAAACTCGTCTACGCTGCCCGCCGCGACAAAGGCGATGTAGCGGTTTTCCAGGGCTCCGATGTTGGCCCTGGATTCGACGAAATCCTCAGCCCCGTGATTTTTACGGAAAGCGCCGAGCATTTCGCCTACGTGGCACGCCACGGCCAGGATTTCGTCGAAGTCCGCGACAATAAACCTATCCTCACCATTCCCGCAGGCAAACGCGGCGCAACGAGCGTCGGTTGGATCGCCATCAGCCCCGACGCCGCTCATCTCGCTTACGAGACGATCAGCGGAGGCCGCAACTACAAAGCTGCCATCACCATGCGCGCCTTCCGCACGGCCGTGATTGACGGCCAATCTGGTCCCGACTACAACGCGCTCGGCCTCACCGATTTCAATTTTGATCCCGGCTCGCACCACTATTTCTACGAAGTCATCGGCGCAGAGGGCGACCGCGACCTTGTCAGCGTCGACGGTCACGAGAGTCGCCTCTACGATGCCGTCGCCAACACCCACTACCTCCCCGATGGAAAGACAATCGCGTTCGTCGCCCGCGACGGCTCCCGCTTCCTCCGCGTCACCTACACCCTCAGCCCATCAACCTCCCTGCCGTCAATCTCTACCGCTGTGCTCATCAACAGCGAGCCAAAGTAACCACGACGACGCCTTCCTAAGTAGCGTAGGCTTCAGCCTGCGCCCTAAGTAGCCATCAGCAACCCCACCCGTTTCCTTGCACCCGAACGCTAGCGTTCCTCAAAATGTCCATCCTACCGTCCAAGCGACTCACGAACATCTCCCTGTTCCATTTGGCACTCCGTTGGACGTTCGGATGCTCGCCAGTATCTCCAAATTCACGTATGCAACTCCCAAACACTGTGCTACCATATGCCGTTTTATTATGACGACGCACACGACACTATCGGCCGCCACTCAGGCCGGGCGGAAGGATCGCTCGCGCCTAACGGGTGTGCTCCGAACACACGTGCCTCCAAAAACCACCGCATTTCTAATCGCAAATCTGGAATTAGAACTCGTCGTAAGTCATAGGAAAATCAGCCTCCTAAGAATTCCTAATCGCAAAAAAATCGCGATTTCGCTTTCAACTGAGTGGCACAGGCGCTCTTGTTTACCCAGAGGAACGAAGGGCCTGTGCGCCGTTATTGGGCTCGGCACTCGACCAGCCGAGTCCATCACCTCGCTACCGTCCAACTTCCAGAACCTAATCGAGACACCGCGATTAGAATTTCCCGCAACCACAACAAAACTAAGCCCACTCCTAATTTCTAATCGAGACAGGATCGGCACTTTCATCGTGCGGCGATTCCTCCCGCATCGCTTCGCAACTTGGCGCTTCGCCGCTCGCGCCCAAAAACTTTTTCTGCTTCAACCCCTGTGCTAGACTTTGCCCAGCAGTTTTGCAGCGAAGGAAATTTTCCTGCAATGACTGCTAATCGGTGGAACTTCGGGCTCTGTGCAACGATTCCCCGTGAACCCCGCCAGGCCCGGAAGGGAGCAACGGTAACGGGTCAGCTTCGTGTGCCGCGGAACACCCGAAGTTCCTCCCTTGCTCCAGGAATTTGGAGATCGGCTGATGGACATTTCTCGCTGTGGTTACAGGAAAATCGAGCCTCGACTTTGAAAACCTACCTTCCTCCAATCCGCCGAGGTCATCACTCGCAAGCGCGAGTCTCAAATCCCGAGTCACCGATCGGGTCGTGGGCCTGCAATGAGCTATAAAGTCATCGCTCGAAAATATCGCCCGCAAACATTCACAGAAATTGTCGGCCAGCAGCACGTCACGCAAACGCTCGCGAACGCCATCAAATCGAATCGCGTCGCTCACGCCTACATCTTTTCCGGCGTTCGCGGCGTCGGCAAGACGACCACCGCCCGCATCCTCGCCAAGGCCCTCAACTGCGTGAAAGGCCCCACGGCCGAACCCGACAACACCTGCGACTCCTGCCGCGAAATTTCCGCCGGCACATCGCTCGACGTTCTCGAAATTGACGCCGCCTCCAATCGCGGCATCGACCAGATTCGCGAGCTCCGCGAAATGGTCCGTTATGCTCCGGCCTCGAGCCGCTACAAAGTTGTGATCCTCGACGAAGCTCATCAGCTCACCGACGAAGCGTCGAACGCCCTGCTGAAGACTCTCGAAGAGCCGCCCGAACGTGTCGTCTTCATTCTCGCCACCACACGTTCGGAAGATCTTGTCGATACAATCAAATCGCGCGCGCAACTCTTCAACTTCCGCTCGCTCACCTTCAAGGAAATTGCCGGTGAAATCGAGCGCGTCGCCAAATCCGAAAATCTAAAAATCGATCCCGGCGCCGTCGCTGTTCTTGCCCGCGCCGCCGAAGGCAGCCTTCGCGACGGCCTCTCGCTCCTCGAGCAAGCGATTGCATACTCGGGTGACGAAATCACCGACACGCAAGTCCGCGAACTTCTCGGCGTCGTCGCCGAAAGCGTCCTCGACGAACTCGTCGAAGCGATCGCGACTCAATCCGCCGAGCGCGCCCTCGGCCTCGTCCATCGCCTCATCACCGACGGGCAAAACCTCCAGCACTTCTGCCGCGAAGCGATTCGCCATTTCCGAAATCTGCTCGTCGCTCGCGTCTGCGGCGCCGATTCCGATCTCATCACCGCTCCTCCCGACGAACGCCCCCGCCTCGCCGAGCAAGCGGCTCGTTTCACGGAAGAAGATCTCACGCGATTTTTCCAGATCCTTCTTGCCACCGACGATGACCTGCGCCGCAAGCCCGATCCGCGGCTTCATCTCGAGCTTGGCCTTCTCAAACTCGTAAACGCCCAGCGCCTTGCGCCTCTCGAAGAAATTCTCGCTGATCTGCGGGGCGAATCTCCGCGAGCAGCAGGAGCTTCCAGTGCGCCACGATCGATTCCGCCGCGCGCCGTCTCGGCGTCTCAGCCAGTTTCACCAACATCCAACACGGCGACCGCAACCGCCGTGCGAATGGCACCAGAAACGCCGCCCGAAACAAAATTGACAGCACCATCTGTTACTGGCTCTGGCTCATCGCCCGCTGCGACTTTGCCATCTCCACCTCGCATCGTTCCATCTCCCGTGCCCGCGTCTCCACCGCGCATCGTCGCGCGCGCCGCGGAAGATTCCACAGGCGGCCTTGCATCGGCGCAAGTCGACGCGATCAAAGCCGCGCTGCAAAATCAGAAATTTCTCTGGTCCATGGTCGAGCACGCCACGCGCTGGGAAATT
>DATNKB010000311.1:0-20366 GCA_035603595.1 Candidatus Dormiibacterota bacterium | reverse complement strand
GGGATTTGGACGATTCTTGCAGGGGAAAGTTAGCTGTGAAATTCAGACGGTGCGCCGCGCGTAGTAACATTGAAGGCCGGCAGCGGGGACTGAGATTGAGGGCGCATGTCGATTGCAGGTAACGGGGCCGCGATTCGGGCTGAGCACGTTTCGCGGCACTATCAGATGGGATCCGCATTAATCCGGGCCGTGGACGACGTGACACTCGAAGTGGGCGCCGGCGAATTTCTTGCGCTGCTGGGCACGTCAGGATCAGGAAAATCAACGCTGCTGAATTTGATGGCCGGACTTGACCGGCCGTCCGCGGGTGCCATCGTTGCCCACGGCCGGAATTTGTCGGAGCTTAGTTCCGTCGAGCTCGCGCAATATCGGAGCCGCACCGTCGGAATGGTTTTTCAATCGTTCAATCTCCTCCCAAAAATGACGCTGGAAGAAAACGTGGAGCTGCCGCTGCGTCTGGCCGAAGTGGATCGCAGCGAACGCGGCGCGCGCGTGCGCGAAGCGCTTGAACGAGTGGGGCTTGCGAAGCGCGCGACCCATCGTCCCAGCGAATTATCCGGCGGAGAGCAGCAACGCACGGCAATTGCGCGCGCCCTGGTAAACCGGCCAACGATTTTATTTGCAGACGAGCCGACCGGGAATCTCGACAGCGCGACGGGCGAATCGGTGATGCAGCTCTTGAAGGAAATTCAATTGTCCATGGGGATGACGATCATCATGGTGACGCATGAACGGCCGCTGGCGAGCCGGTTCGCGGATCGAATCGCGGCCTTGGCGGATGGCAAGCTTGTGAGCGACGGAGTGGCGGCATGAAGACGCGCGACCTGGGAGAACTGGCGCTGCGGAATTTGCGCGAGGCGCTGCTGAGAAATTCGCTGACCACGCTGGGAATTGCTGTGGGCGTAGCGTCTCTCGTGGCGATGCTTTCGCTCGGAGTGGGTTTGCAGGAACTGGCTACGAAGCGGCTTTCGAATTCCGGGTTGTTTGACACCGTCATCGTGATGTCGAGATCGGGCTTGCGCGGATTTGGGAGGTCTTCGGAGCCGTCAAGGCGAGCGGCGGCCGGGTCGGATCAGAGCAGCGAGCAGGATCATGCGCCGCGGGTATCTCCACCGTTGGATGATTCCGCGCGCGAGGCACTGCAGAAGCTTCCCAATGTGGTTGAGGTGTATCCGCAGATTCGTTTTCCAACTGAGGTGCGTTTCGCGGGAAAACCATATGCGACGATGGTGGCGGGAATTCCGGATTCGGCGCGTGGGAACGGCGCATTTGACGGGATAAACGGAAATTTCTTTTCGGGCGGAAATGCCGACGAAGCGATTTTGCAATCTGAATTCGCGAAGGATCTCTCGGACAAACCTTCGAGCCTGATCGGGAAGGATCTGGTGCTGCGCTACGCGGAACGACAGGCGCTGGGAACACAGGCCGCTGGGACGAGCAGTTCTTCAGGGACAGAAAACGTAGACAACGGAAGCGGCGGATTTTCGGTGGTGCCGCGCGAGAAAAATCTTCGTATTGTAGGGATCGTTGACACTGAGCCTGCGGCGGGATTTGGCGGGATTGGCAGTGGGCGCGTGTTGATTCCGCTGGCGGTGGCGGAAACATTGCGGGCGGCGCAGTTGAATGATTTGCGCGACGTTGTGAGAGGCGCGAACGGGAAGACCACATATGCGAGCTTGACCGTTCGCGCCAAGAGCCCGTCGCAAGTGGAGAAAATCGAATCGGCGATCAAGGATATGGGGTTCTCGACGTTTTCGCTGCTCGATGCCACGCGCAATCTTAGGATTTTCTTTACGATTTTCGATTCGTTGCTCGGAATTTTCGGAAGCCTGGCGCTCGCGGTTTCGACGCTGGGGATTGTCAACACGCTCGTGATGGCGATTCTGGAGCGCAGGCGGGAAATTGGCGTGCTGAAAGCGCTGGGGGCAGCTGACCGCGACGTGAAGCAGCTGTTTTTTGCGGAAGCCGGAGTGATGGGATTGATGGGCGGGATTTTCGGGGTGGGGATGGGCTGGCTGATTGGGCGCGCGGTGACTTTTGGGACAAACGTTTACTTGCGCCGGCAGGATTTGCCGCCCGCGCATGTGTTTTCAGTGCCGTTGTGGCTGATTTTCGGCGGGATTGTATTTTCGGTGGTGGTGAGTCTGGTGGCGGGGCTCTATCCGGCGTCGCGGGCAGCGCGGCTGAATCCGGTGGAGGCCCTGCGGTATGAGTAAGGCAAAGCTTGGGCTGACCGCGTTAGCCTTTGTGATTTGCGCATTTGCGAGCCAGCCTGCGCAGGCTGCCGAAGCCGGGCGCGCGGAATGCCAGAGCGTCAAGAGCAAGATTCTTTCGCGTACCGTCGCTTACTGCGCCCTGCTGCCGCCCAGTTACGACGTGGAGAAGACGCGGCGCTATCCGGTGCTTTATTTTCTTCACGGGCTTGGCGACAACGAGCAGATGTTTCTGCATTCGGGGGGCTGGAATCTCGTCGAGGACTTGTGGGAGCAGCATCAGCTAGGCGAGTTCGTGATCGTGACGCCTGCGGCGGGAGCCAGTTTTTACATCAATTCGCACGACGGGAAACAAAAGTACGAGGATTTTTTCCTGCAGGAGCTCATG
Source organism: Candidatus Dormiibacterota bacterium (assembly GCA_035603595.1). Lineage (GTDB taxonomy): Bacteria > Acidobacteriota > Terriglobia > Acidiferrales > UBA7541 > Palsa-295. The sequence continues at coordinate 17,765 of DATNKB010000311.1, read as the reverse complement.
CCGGCCATTGAAGCCCGTTACCGCATTAATGCCACGCGCGCGACGCGAGGTATTGCGGGCTTTTCGATGGGTGGGTACGGAGCGTTGCGGCTTGCGTTTTTGCGTTCTGACTTATTTGGTTCCGTGAGCGTCCACAGCGCAGCACTGATGGAGAAATTGCCGAATGTCAGCGTAGCCGAATCGGCGCAAAATCCGCGCATGAGACTTCTGGGTGACGTCTTCGGTTCGCCGCCGGATCGGGCTTTCTGGGATCGCAACAACCCGCTCACTCTGGCGCGGACGGCTCACATCTCGGGATTGAAGATTTATTTTGATTGCGGATCAGAAGATGGGTACGGGTTCAATGCCGGTGCGGAGGTGCTCGACAAAATTCTGTCGTCGCGGCATATCGCTCACGAGTTTCATATCTACGCGGGCGGTCACGACTGGCCTTATTTCGCGGAGCACCTGCCGGCTTCGCTCGAATTTGAGGCGCGGGCGTTTGGCCTCAAGTAACTGCCGCCCAGGTGCGAGACGCCCGCGCCGGAATTAACATGAGCCGCAGCAGAGTCGCCGTGATTATTTTTTCCGCGAATATTCCAAGCGAAAAACGGGCGACCATGTGCCGCCCTTGTCGGTGGACTTATCCCAGGTTTGTTCCACCTTGTCCGCGCTCAGGCGCACCACGCGGATTCGATTGAGCACCTCCTCTCCGTTGGGGCCACGGTTTGGCCCGAGAAACTCAGCGGTGCCTGCGGAAATTTTTCCATTCACAAAGGCGTGCGCGCGGCCTTCGTTATCCACGAACAATCCGCGCCAGCCCTGGTCGCCGTAGCTGTAGGCGAAAATATTTTCGCCTCGCTGCCCTTTGCCGCCGTCCCAGTTTTCGGTGATCACGCAGCTATCGAGCGAGAGTGACACCGTGCTCGTCGCACTCGGCGATGCGCCTGGAGCTGAGATCGTCCAATCGCCCAACCAGAAATCCAGTTGCCGGCTCTCCGGACTTGTCGCGCACGTCCCAGGGCCATTGGCAGGGAATGCGGTAGGCACGGCGACAACGCACAGAAACAGTGCAAGAATGAAAAGAATCTTTTTCAAAAGCTGCGAACTTTGAACAACGACCTGCTTTGCCATACGTGTTACCTCCTCGAGTGATTTTTCATACCAAAACCTTTGGTTCACGTGCTAGGACGCTACCGGCCGTCGCGCATGAAACCGAAATGCCTCGGAATTCTTTTCGATTACCATCACTTGAAATCCTGCGGCTTGCAGACGACTACCAAACGTGTCGGGGGCGATCGGTACAAGAGTGTCGCGTATATGAATCAGCTGCATAAATAGGCTCTGCAAGCTGTCGGTACCGACAAAAGAGCCGCCTGGTCGCAAGACGCGCCAAACTTCGCGGAGAAGTTGGTCCTGAAGGCGGGGAGTGTGCACATGGTGCAGCATCGTGAAGCAAACGCTGCTGGAGAATTGTGCGTCCGCGAATGGCATCTCGGTGGCATCACCCTTGACGACCTGAACATTGCTGCCGTTGAGACGAGAGGCGAGCGAATCGGCTAAGCGGCGATCAATTTCGATGGCCGTCAGGTGCGGAACCCTTGTTCGCAGGAGATCGGTGGTCAGGCCGGGCCCGGGCCCCAGCTCCAGCACGTTCACTCCTAAGTCCACACGTGCGAGTGCCCATGGCAGGCGACGCTCGACGGTTCGTCGCCATCGTTCCGAGCGGCACAGCCAGTTGTGAATCCAGTTCACTTGTTGATCCTCGAATTCCTGACGAGCTTCCCGGCTTGCAAAGGCAGTTTATGGATTGCGCGGTTTGCATACTTTCGATATTGTGACAATTAATGTTGCAAAAGCGCCAAATGAGCCGCGCGATATTTGACAAGATCGGGCACAGGCGAGCCGAGATTACGACCCTTACGCATGACTACGCTGCCCGGCACGTAATTGCGCTGCACTTTCACGAAGCTGACCAGTTGGTGTATGCCTCGCGCGGGGTGATGACCGTGCGGACGAAGGATGGCATCTGGGTGGTTCCCACGGATCGAGCGGTTTGGATTCCGGCGCGGATTCCGCACACGATCACGATGTCTGGAACTGTGGCGATGCGAACTCTTTATTTGAGGAGGCGGCTGGCGAAGGCGCTGCCTCGGAATTGCTGCGTGGTGAATGTTTCGACGCTTCTGCGGGAACTCATTCTGCGATCGTGCGCATTTTCGAGGTTGACTAAGAGGGCTTCAGAGCAGCGACACTTGATCGAAATAATTCTGGATCAGCTCAACGCGATACAGACGGTGCCGCTGCAGCTTCCGAATGTTTCCGACGCGAGAGCGAGCCGGATCATGCAAATGCTTCATAACGATCCAAGCGATTCGCGGCCGCTTTCCGAACTTTGCCGAATGGGTGGCGCGAGCAAGAGGACCGTCGAGCGCCTGTTCCAGCAGGATGCGGGGATGACGTTTGGAAAATGGCGGCAACAGTTGCGGTTGATGCGGGCGATGCAGCTTTTAGCGGAAGGCGCCAAAGTGACGCATGCGGCCTTGGAAGCAGGCTACAACACGCCGAGCGCCTTCATTTCTATGTTTCGAAAAACATTGGGAACAACGCCCGCTTCTTACTTTCGAGCAGCGAAGGCCGGCGGCGAAGACAATGCGAAAAATGACTGATCGAAATTATTCGAGTGACGCTGGACGCGGCGTGGCTACTTGCTGGTCGTCGTCGTTGTCGCCGTGATTTTTGTGTTGTCGAGGACGAGAACGAGTATGCGGCCGTCGGAACGAAAAGTGCCGCCGGTGGCGGTGCGGGCTTCGGTGAGCGGATCGGGTGGGGCGATGTGTTCGCGCGCGATGACGAGGCCTGTGCCTGACAGTGTGTCGTTCACGTATTCGCGCTCTTTATCTATTTCGGGATCGATTTTGTGGGTGACTCCGTTGTTGCGTTCGTCACGTTCGAAGCCGATATCGTGGGTGGCGGCGATGCACCAGACCGGGCGGCCACCGATCGCGTGGGACGATTGCCAAGCGCGCAGATGATTGCGAGACATGGCGACGCGAACCGGTTCGGCGTGCGCGAAGCCGTAATCTTGAGGGCGATTGAAGAGATAGAGCGTGCTCATAGGCATGGTGAGGTAGTCTTTTTTCTGAATCGTGTCGATGAGGCCGGCAATCACGGTGGACTGCACGTCGCTATCGACTCTTACCCAGCCCGCGGTGGAGAAGGCGTGAAGGACCTGCTCTTTTGTGCCGACGATGAGGATATTCACCATGTCGCCGGGATTTCCTTGCTTGTCGGAGATGCGGCGCGGAATGGAAGCGAGGAGATCCGGGGTGAGGCCCGCGACTTTTGTTTCCGCTGGGCCACCGACGGCCATCGCCGCGTCCGTGCTTGAGCCGGGATCGAGGACTTCGACCGTTACGTGAAAACTTCCTTTGGCGGCGCTCGCGTCTTTGTAGCTTTGATTGATGCCGATAAAAAGGCGTCCGGCTACGGGGACGGTGAAGTCTTTCGTAAGGCCGAGCGAAAAAGGCTGAGCGGCGTCGCCTGAGCCGACACGGGCAATTAGTTCGCCGTGATTGCCGTCGGGGACTGCGTAGTCGTGGATTATATCGGCCCAGCCGCGTGGGAGGCCATCGGGGCCGAAGGTGCGCTCGTCGGGATTTTTGCCGGCAGGCGGGTAGGTGAGTTTGCCGCTGCCGGTGGTGCGAAGTTTTTCGCCGCCGCGAACGTCGACGCCAGTGTCGAGCCATTGTTTTGTGGCGTCGATATCGAGGCGGTAGATTTTGTGGCCTGCTGCGTTTGTCTGGGGGGATTGCGCCTGCAGATTTGATTGCGATGGCGAGGATTGATTGTCTTGCGGCTGAGCGAATGTGAGCCAGGGCGTGGCGACGAGGCAAGCAGCTGACGCCAGCAGGCGGATTATTGTTGCGAACTTCATCGGCGATTAGGATATCGCTGGGCGCGGGATTTTGGCAACGGAGCGGCTCGATGCGTCCGATTAAGTGGAAGGGGATGGTGACGGTGGGTGCGAGGCCGATGGGGCTTCCTTTTTGAATGCGGACTGAATTCGGCGCACGAGAACGTAGAGCACGGGAATGAAGACCAAATTGAGGAAGGTTGCGGCGATCATGCCGCCGAATACTGTGGTACCCACCGAACGGCGGCTGATGCGGCCCGCTCCCTGCGCGAGGACGAGCGGAAGGACGCCGAGAATGAAAGCTAGCGACGTCATGAGGATTGGGCGCAGGCGGATGAGCGCGGATTCCACGGCGGCGTCGAGGATGCTGAAGCCTTTTTCGCGAAGCTGTTCGGCGAACTCGACAATTAGAATCGCGTTCTTGCTCGAGAGGCCGATAAGCATCACCAGGCCAATCTGGCAATAGACGTCATTTTCCTGCCCACGCAATGCCTGCGCGCCGATGGCGCCGAGCAAAGCCATTGGAACTGCGAGCAACACGATGAAGGGAAGCGTGAAACTCTCGTATTGCGCGGCGAGCGTGAGGTAGACGACCAGGAGTCCGAGGCCGAACAACATCGTTGCCTGACTGCCGGATTGAATTTCTTCGAGAGAGAGCCCCGTCCATTCATAGGAGAAGCCTGGGGGAAGGACTTTGTTGGCGAGCGCGTCCATCGTGGCGATCGCGTCGCCTGAACTTTTTCCTGGAGCGGCCGAGCCGTCGATTTCCGCATAGCGGAAAAGATTGTAGTGGCTGATGACCTGCGGCGAGGCTTGCGACTGAAGCTTCACGAGATTTTCGAGCGGCACCATGAGTCCCTTGTCGGAGCGGACGTAATATTCCTTGATGTCGCGTGGCTCGGCGCGGAATTGTTTGTCGGCCTGAACATAGACGCGGTACGCGCGATTGTTGAAATCAAAATCATTCACGTACACGGAACCCATGTATACCTGCAAAGCGTCCGTGATTTGATTCAGCGAGACGCCGAGGGCTTTGGCGCGTTCGCGGTCGAAGTTCAGCACGAATTGCGGATCGTTGGCGCTAAAACTGGTGAACAGACCTGTGACAGCAGGATTCTTGTTTCCTTCTTCGATCACCTTTTGAGTGACATTCGAAAGCTGCTGCATGGAAGTGCCGCTTTGATCCTCGAGGACGAATTGGAAGCCGCCGAATTGTCCGAGCCCGTTCACAGCTGGCGGGGCGAACGGGACCACTTGGGCACCGGAAATGGTGGAAAGCGGACTGCGAAGCCGTTCCAGAATCGCGTTGCCGGAATGCTCTTCGCCTTTGCGCTGGTCGAAGTCTTTAAGGCCAGCAAAGATCAGTGCGCGGTTAGAAGCGCTGCCGCCGAAACTGAATCCAGCCACGGAAAACGCGCTATCCATCTCCGGTACTTTGGCGAGAATGGCTTCGACTTGCGAGCAGATAGTAGTGGTGTATTCGAGCGACGCACCTTGCGGAGCTTGAACAGCGATAATCAGATAGCCGCCGTCTTCCGCTGGGATGAAACCCTTCGGAACGTGCTGATAGACCCAGTAAGTAAGCCCAAGCCCGCAGAAAAACACGAGAACCGCGACATATTCGAAGCGCAGCACAAATCGCAGAAAATTCTGGTAAGCACGGCCAAAGGCGGTCATGCCTTTGTTGAAGGCCGTAAAAATGCGGATTTTCACGACATGCTCGTGGCCCAGGAAAATCGCAGAAAGCGCGGGCGTGAGGGTGAGCGCGTTGAATGCGGAAATGGAAACGGAAAACGCGATGGTGAGCGCAAACTGCCGGAACAGGATTCCGGTGGTGCCGGGGAAGAATGCCACCGGAACGAAGACCGCGACTAGAACGAGCGAGGTGGCGACGACCGCGCCGGCGACTTCCTTCATCGCGATCGAGGCGGCGTTGTGCGGCTCGGAAATTCCTTCGGTGATATGGCGCTGCACGTTTTCGATGACGACGATCGCATCATCCACCACAAGACCAGTGGCAAGCGTCAGACCGAAGAGCGTAAGAGTGTTGATTGAGAAGCCCAGAATCTTTACAAACGCGAAAGTTCCGATGAGCGAAACGGGAATCGTGATGGCGGGAATGAAGGTGCTGCGCCAGTCCTGCAGGAAAACGAAAATTACAAGGACCACGAGGATAATTGCCTCGATCAGCGTGTACAGCACATCTTTAATCGATTCGCCGACGACGCTTGTCGTGTCGAATGCGACGGCATACTTGATGCCGGGAGGGAAGCGTTTGGAGAGGCGCTCGAGTTCAACCTTCGCAGCTTTGTCGACCGCGAGAGCATTGGCGCTGGGCAACTGACTGACGCCGAAGCCCACGGCGTCGTGGCCGTTGAAGCGAAGAACGCTGCTGTAATCTTCGGCGCCCAGCTCGGCGCGTCCCACGTCTCGCACGCGCACGAGATTGCCGTCCGTACCTGTTTTCAAGATGATGTTTTCGAATTCCGAAGGCTCGACGAGCCGCCCAACCGCGCGCACGCTGATCTGATAGCTCTGGTCCGGTGGCGAAGGAGGCTGGCCGACCTGGCCGGAAGCTACCTGGACGTTCTGTTCGGTGAGCGCGCTCAGAATATCTGTGGCGGTGAGGCCGCGCGCCGCCATACGAAGCGGGTCGAGCCACAGGCGCATGGAGTATTTTCGCTCGCCGAAATTCTGTACATCGGCGACGCCGGGAACGCGCTTCAGCGCGTCGCGCACGTAGAGATCAATATAGTTGCTGAGAAAAAGGCTGCTGTACTCTCCGTGCTCGGAATAGACGCCCGCGCCGAACACGAAATTGCTTGACGCCTTTGTAATGCTGATGCCGGTGGTTTTCACTTCGTTGGGAAGCCGGCCGAGAGCCTGATTCACGCGATTCTGAACGTCCACAGCAGCCAGATCGATATTGCGCGTAATATCAAAGGTTACATTGATGTTGCTCGAGCCATCGTTTCCGCTCGAGGACGTCATGTACTTCATGCCTTCAACGCCGTTGATCTGCTGCTCGAGTGGCGTGGTGACGGAAGTTTCGACGGTCTGCGCGTTCGCGCCGTTGTAGAAGGAGCCTACGTTGACCTGCGGCGGGGCGAGATCGGGAAATTGGGCGACCGGAAGAGTGGGAATCGTCACCGCTCCCGCCAAAATAATCAAGAGCGCGCAGACAGTGGCAAAGATGGGCCGGCGGATGAAGAAATCGACAAACATTTTCTACGAGAGCCCTTTTGCTGCACGGACACGAAGCGCGCCGAAAGAAATCAAGATGAAGACTTTCCTGCTGGAACCGGTGCTTGCTCAGTGACCGGCGCGCCGTCCACAAGATTCTGAGCGCCCTCGATGACGACGCGATCGCCTGATTTCAGGCCATCCACCACCGCGTAATTGTTTCCGACCATCTCGCCGAGGGCGAGGACTTTCTGGTGCGCCACCTGCGATTTTCCCGAGCCTTCGACGACGAAGGCGAAGGACTGCCCGTTAATACGCTGTACGGCCAGAATTGGAATCACAGGCCCTTCATGGGTGCTCCAGACGATGCGAGTTCGGGCGAATTGGGAGGTGCGAAGCGTGTCGGCGGAGTTCTTGACGGTCGCTTTCACGAGCACGGACTGCGTATTGGTGTCGACCTGAGCGGAAATGAAATCAATCTGGGTGTCGGCGACAACCTTGCTTTGAATATCGAGCAGTTGCACTTTCTGACCCATCTTCAAGTCCTTCGAGCGCTCGACGGGAACATTGATGTAGATTTCGAGAGGGCCAGGCTGATCCACGGTGGTAAGAGTCGTCGTAGTGGTCACGCGATCGCCTACGCGCACGGGAACGTCGCCAACGAATCCGTCAGTGGGAGCATTCACGCGATAGTAGTGGAGCTCCGCTTGCTGCTGCTGCACTTGCGAGTCGAGCGATTTCAGTTGGTGTTGGGCCGTTTCGAGGTTGGTGCGCGCCTGATCGTAATCCTGTTTGCTGGTTACACCGGCATCGAAGAGTTTCTGCGCGCGCTCCCATTGAATTTGGGCGAAATGAACGTTCGCTTCCTGGGCGGCGCGAGAAGCCTCCTGGCTTCCGAGGGTGGCCTGCTGCTTGATTGGGTCAATCTGCATGAGCGCGGTTCCGGATTTCACGCGGTCGCCCGATCTCACGAAAATATTGGTGATCTGCCCCTCAACCTGAGGATTCAGGACGACGGAATGGCGGGACTTGAGGGTTCCCAGGTATTCCGACGATTCGGAGATGGGGACGGGCTCAATGACCGCCGTTTTGACCACAGTGGCGGGAGGCTCTTCGTTACCGGCGGCCTTCTGTCCGCATCCCGCGATAACCGCCGCAAAGCACACTACCACGAGGAGCGCGCACAGCCGGACTTTAGGCGCGAATGCGAGCGTTGGCGATACCGCTGGCTTCAGATCAGGGCACACGTTAGAGACGTCAGCTCCAAGTCTGGATGTTCGTATTGTACGGGATGTGCACGATTGCTCCAAGCGTGGGGGTTCCTGGAGCATTACACGGACCGCCGCGCCAGCGTGCTTCGCTGGTATTTGACGTTGAATTTCACAGGAGGAAAGCGCCCGTTGGCCAGGACTTACGTCTGCTGGCGTCTGCGACGGCCAGCAACGGCGACGCAGGCAAAGAACATAATCGCCGAAAAGCCGGAAATTACCTCGCCAGCAGTGCGGTCCCAAGTCCGGTGAAAATTCACTGCGACTCGATGAGGCCCGGTGGGAACTTGCACGAGCATGCGAGCCATCCCCGGTTCTGAGCCTGGATTGACGGTCGCATCGTCGACTCGCACTTCCCACGCCGGGTAGTTCAGGAGCCGCAAGGCGAGCGTCGCCGGCTGAGATGTCTCGACTCGAAAGCTTTTGTGTTCGGACCGCCATTTATCGATTGAGATTTGCGGAGCCGGGAGAGTGGCTACTCTTCCCGAATCAGAAGCAACTTGTTGGAGCAGAGGCGTCGGCGGGGTCTTTTCAAAAACTTCAGGCGATTCCGGATTCAGAATCGCTCCAGGGAGATCATATATATCGCAGTCGAGCGGCGCATATTCGTCGGTTCCTTCATAACCGTGGCCACTGCGAATTGCCGCTTCCAGGAACGGGATGTCTTCGCTGTCCCACCAGGCGTCGCGAACGATCGCGGTGGCGGTAACTGCGATTATCAACGCGACTGCTGAGTACCGGATCCAGCGCCAACGCGCCTGGGTGATTGCCGATGCGAGGAAAAATGCATACGGAATACCCAGCGGGACGAGCCAGCGCCACGGGAACTGCAGGAATTGCAGCTTCGGAAGGTGGTGCCAGAACCAGAGGCTGACTGGAAACATCATAGTTGCAGATGCGGCGGCCAGCGCCACCATAGTCCACCAAAGCGCAGGATATTCTCGACGGCGCCGGGCGCCGAAAACGGCTGCGACGCCTGCGAGCAACATAGTACCGACAGCGATGGTCGAGACTTTCCAATTAAACAGTGCAAATTCTGGATCGGAAGAATGCGTGAATAGGAAATTCTGATCGAGGTGGAGATTGCCTGCTGTCACCTGCGAGATCTGCACCCAGCGCTGTTCGTAGGCGGCGGGGAGAATGTAAAACGCAGCAAGTCCGACCCCTATCGCCATTGCTGCCGCTCCCGGAATCAGCGGCCGAAAATCTTTTCGCTCAAGACAACCGACAACAAGCAATAACACGACTGAGTATGTCGCGATCACTGCGGCAGGCGCGTTCGAGAGCCAAATCGCCGCAAATGCGAGCGCAAGGAGGGGCACGCCCGTCCAACCTTGCCGCGTGTCGCTCGGCTTTGGCTCGGTGCGAACCACTCTCAGTGCGCCGAGAACCATGAAGGGAAAAAGCGAGCTCGCTAGAAGCTCGGCATAGTCGCTGCGGTAATAGACCACCACGAGCTGATACGGATTCACGACAAAGATCAGGGCTGCTGCGATCGCTTGCGAATCGGGAAGCGATTCACGTGCCAGCCGCCACATTGCGAAGCCTGACAACAAAAGAACGAGCCAGATGTAGGTGCCGGGCACCATTCTCCACGGCAGCACCGAACCGAGGGCCGCACCAAACAGCCACGAGGCCGGCGGGTAGAAAATGAAACGAGGCTCGCCGAAGCCCCAGTTCGCCCACTGGGCCCAGCGCGGAAAAGCCACGCCCTCACGCCATTGGCCGGCAACGTCCAGCCACGACGCGAGATGGAATGAAATGTCATGACCGGAGGCATTTCCGAGAAACAGCATCGGCGTGACGACCGCGGTGGCAAGAATCGCAATCAAGAGCAAAGCAATTCGATTGGAGTGCCGCGCAGAAAGCGGTCCTGAAATGGCAGTGAATCCTTGGGGCCTTGCGCTGCTCAGGACAGAATCAGAAGACATCGCGATGCGGACTCGCTTCACTCCCAAGATTTGAGGCGACGAGGATACAAGGTAGGCGGCTTTCGAGCAAAGAGTTGGCACTTTGCTGGCTCGCCGGCAGTGAGCGTCTTGCAAAGCTGACCGCGCAACGGATACAGTTCTGCACGCCTTCACGGGAATCGAGATGACATCCGAACAACAGCGGCTGCAGGCCAGCGCCGATCGCGAAGTTCACTGGAAACGGTGGGGACCATACCTTTCCGAGCGCCAGTGGGGAACTGTGCGCGAGGATTACAGCGCAAACGGCGACGCGTGGGACTATTTCCCACACGATCACGCACGTTCACGCGCGTACCGCTGGGGTGAAGACGGCATTGCTGGATTTTGCGACCGTCATCAGCACATCTGCTTTGCGCTCGCCTTGTGGAATGAAAAAGACCCGATCCTCAAGGAGCGGCTTTTCGGCTTGACGAATTTCGAAGGCAATCACGGCGAGGATGTGAAGGAGTATTATTATTATCTCGACGCGGTTCCCACCAACTGCTATCTAAAATATCTTTACAAGTATCCGCAAGCGGCATTTCCGTACGATCAGCTGCGCATTGAGAACAAGAAGCGGACGCGTCACGATCCCGAATACGAACTGATCGACACGGGCGTTTTCAATGAGAACCGCTACTTCGATGTTTTCGTCGAGTACGCGAAAGCCACCTTTGAAGACATTCTGGTTCGAATCACCGCATGGAATCGCGGGCCCGAGCCTGCACGCCTGCACCTTCTCCCTACGTTATGGTTCCGGAACCGATGGGATTGGGGCGATCCGTATGACATGCCGGAAGCGCGGCGGATTATCGGCCCCGGAGGCACACAAGCCATCGCGCTCGATGAGTTTCACTACGGAAAGCGCTGGCTGATTATTGAAGGCACGCCGGAAATGCTCTTTACCAACAACGAAACGAACATGGAGCGGTTGTATCAGGCCCAGAACCGGAATCCGTTCGTTAAGGACGCCTTTCATCGCTATTTGATCGACAGCGAGCCCGGAGCAGTGAATCCCGAAATGAAAGGCACGAAAGCGGCAGGGCATTTCGTATCGGAAATTCCGCCGGGAAAAAGTTGGACGATCCGTTTACGGTTGATGGATAGCGACCCGAGCGATCCGCTCGTGCCGCAGAAGGATTATTTCGGCGCCGAGTTTGAGGCGTGGTTCGACAAGCGAAAAAAAGAAGCAGACGAATTTTACGAACAGCGGGCACCGAAAGGAATCAGCGACGACGCTCGGCTCGTGCAACGCCAGGCTTTCGCCGGCCTGATATGGGGGAAACAGAGCTATCACTATGACGTGGACCGCTGGCTTAAGGGCGATTCAACGCAGCCGCCGCCCGATCCTCGCCGGCAGTTCGGGCGCAATCACGAATGGACGCACCTGCATAACTCAGACGTGATTTCGATGCCGGACAAGTGGGAATACCCTTGGTATGCGGCGTGGGACCTTGCGTTTCATTGCGTGGCGATGGCGCTGATCGATCCGGATTTCGCGAAGGACCAGCTGATTCTGTTTATGCGCGAATGGTACATGCACCCGAACGGGCAGCTCCCCGCTTACGAATGGAATTTTTCGGACGTGAATCCGCCTGTACAGGCGTGGGCAGCGTGGCGCGTCTACAAAATTGCGGGTCGCGTGAGCGGAAAGCCGGACCGAAATTTCCTCGTGCGCGTTTTCCACAAGCTGCTCATAAATTTCACATGGTGGGTGAACCGTAAGGACCCGTCGGGCCGCAACGTGTTCGAAGGGGGCTTTCTTGGCCTGGATAATATCGGCGTCTTTGACCGTTCGAGGCCGCTCGGCCCTGGGAACTACATCGATCAATCGGACGGCACGAGCTGGATGGCGATGTTTTGCCTGGACATGCTGTCGATGGCGATTGAGCTCGCAGTGCAGGATCCCGCATACGAAGACGTGGCCAGCAAATTCTTCGAGCACTTCGTCTATATCGCATCGGCGATGAACGACATGGGAGGAACCGGTATCGGATTGTGGGATCCGACGGACGGGTTTTATTACGATGTCCTGCATCTCGGCGAAGAGAAAGTGATGCCGATGAAAGTGCGATCGATGGTGGGGTTGACGCCACTCTTTGCAGTGGAAGTCTACGAGCCGCAAGACCTGGAGCGCATGAAAGGGTTCCGCCGGCGGATGCAGTGGTTTCTGGATCACCATCCGGATGTGAGAGACCACGTGGATATGAGCCAGCAGACCAAGCACGGCCCGCGGTTGCTGCTCTCGATTGCGAATCGGGCGAAGCTCGAGCGGATTTACCGCTATGTGTTCGATGAAAATGAATTCTTGTCGCAGCACGGAGTGCGGGCGCTTTCCAAATATCACCTGCAACATCCGTTTGAAATTAGGGACAGGGAAGGCATTACGCACGGCGTGGATTATGAGCCTGCGGAATCGACGACCGACCTTTTCGGCGGGAATTCGAATTGGCGCGGCCCCGTTTGGTTCCCCATGAATTTTCTGCTGATCGAAGCGTTGCAGCGGGTTCACTTTTACTATGGGGAAGGCTTCAAGGTGGAATATCCCACTGGTTCCGGGCAGCAAAAAACGCTATGGCAAGCGAGCGCAGCGCTATCCAAGCGCTTGTCACATATTTTCCTGCGGCGCAACGGCCAGCGTCCCGTATACGCAAATACGGCGCTTTTTCAAAATGATCCCTACTGGAAGGATTTGATTCTGTTTTTCGAGTATTTCAACGGCGATACCGGCGCTGGTCTCGGCGCCAGCCATCAAACCGGCTGGACAGCGCTGGTCGCGAAGCTGATCGAGCAGAGCGGCGAGTGACGGCGTGCAATAGCGGCTAGAAGTCTTCGACCAGGCCGAGCCCGAGCGAAACGCGATTCACGTAGTTGAAATAGGCCACCGTTAGGACCGTCTCGCGTACTGCTGCGTCATCCCATCCCGCCGCTTTCAAAGCGCTGATGTCGTCCTCTTCGATCTCGACCGGCTTTCGCGTGAGCTTGTTCGCAAATCGGAAAAGCGCTTTCATCTTGTCCGGCACGGCCGCGTTTTCGTAGTCGTTTACGAGTTTCCGGGCCAGCGCCTTTTCGACTCCAAGCCGCTGAAGCAGCTCCATGTGGATCACGAGGCAGTAGGAAGAAGAGTTGATGCCGCTTACCACGACTCCGATCTGTTCCTTTTCGGTCTTCGTCAGTGCGCCATCATTCATGACTGCGGCGCCTAACTTCAATTGCCCTTCAATCGCGTCTGGCATCGTGCCTAGAGCCTTAAAGTAGTGAGGGAGGAACCCCATATTCTGTTCGATGTTGCCGTAAATTCCTCGAAGTTGCGGGTCCGCTTGTGTTTCTTCAATCTCGTTTACATACGTCACGGGATCACTCCTGAGAGGGGATGCGGGGCTTAGACCGAACTACTCTACTCGCATCGCAAAGTTCTGACAACCCGGCTGGGTGCTCGGAAACTTCTTCCAATTCGTGCGAATCAGAGACTCAGAACTCAGCCGCGTGCTATTTTGCTAAAACCTTCAGATGTCCCGAGAGCCTAGGCATGGAAGGTAGAGGGAAACCATGGATCTACAATTGAAAGGCAAGAGAGTACTGGTGACAGGGTCTACGGCTGGCATTGGTTTCGCAGCCGCGCGCGCGTTTGCGGTAGAGGGCGCGTCGGTCGTCATCAATGGACGGAAGCAAGATCGCGTGGATAGCGCCATTGCCCAGATTCGCAAATCGCAACCGGGCGCGGAGCTGACGGGTATTGCGGCCGACGTTTCGAATGGCGCAGGTTGCGCAAAGCTGATTCAGACGGTGCCCGATGTGGATATCCTGGTCAACAACATGGGGATTTTTGAGCCCAAACCTTTCGAAAAGATTCCCGACGAGGACTGGCTTCGCTTCTTCGAAGCAAATGTAATGAGCGGAGTGCGCCTGTCGCGTCACTACCTACCGAGCATGCGCAGAAGGAGCTGGGGAAGAATTCTATTCGTCTCGAGCGAGTCCGGTGTGCAAATTCCCGTTGAAATGATTCACTACGGTATGACAAAAACGGCACAGATTGCCATCGCGCGAGGCCTTGCAGAGTCCGTCGTAGGCACAGGAATCACCGTGAACAGTATATTGCCCGGACCCACTCGCTCTGAAGGAGTCGAAACTTTCGTAGCACAAATGGGTGGTGGCGGCGATTCAGCGGTGTTCGAAGCGGAATTTTTCAAATCGGTTCGTCCTTCGTCTCTGCTGAAGCGGTTTGCCACAGTCGAGGAGGTCGCTTCGACGATCGTGTATCTGTGTAGTCCATTGGCCTCCGCAACGACAGGCGCTGCTGTCCGAGCCGATGGTGGCGTGGTGCGCGCAATCCTGTAGTCAGCTGTGCGGAGCGGCGGGTTCCACCAACTCAATGAGTATCTTGCCTTTCTCCGCCCCCTTTTCCGGCAGTGAAACGAGAAAGAAATTCACGCGAGTGCCGTCCGCGCCGTCGCGCGTTGCAGGGTATATCGGCTGCACTCCGAAGCGCGAGCGCAGAATTTCGGTGGCGGCATCGACATTTCGGGCGAGCAGCTCAACTTGCTGTATCCCCTCGCCGAATTTTTGAAGATAGCGCGCGATCGCGCCCGCACCGCCACGTTCGCGAGTCGTCAGAATATCCAGCCGCACGCCCTGCGCGAAGTGCAACTCAAATTCCTTGGCATCCTGGTCGGGCGGAACAACGGCAAGGTGGGGAGAACCATTTGCTGTGTAAATTCGCTCGAAAGTTTCGGGCGCAACGGCTATGCCTACGGTCGTCAGAGGGAACTGCGAGGCGTCGAGGATCATATTCGCAGCGAATTTCGGATCGGCGAGCCAATCGGTGATGGCCGCTCGCGCCAATTCAAGGCCGCGACGAAAAAGCTCTTGGGCGCCGCGCTCTCGATTCGCGAGATCAGGCGAACTGAGGCCGCGAATCAGCGCTGCCAGTTCAGCGGATTCTGGCGCAGAAGACATCGCCGGCAATTTGCTTACTGCGCCGCGGGAGAAGTCTTAGAAGGTTGAACCGCGTTGACGTTGGATAGGGTGATGTAGGTTGGCTGGCCTGGGCGCACCGAAACGGGCGTATCCCAGCGCAAGTGCGCGTCGCCCACAGCCGCCGCAACTTCAAGCGAACTGAGCCAATAGCGCCCCGGTGGCACGCGCTGCAGAACGCCCTGTCCCTCCACGTTGGTCTGCGCGCGCGCTACGAGGTACTTCGACTGCGCCAGCTCTTCCATGCGCCGCCGAATGTCCGGCTCGCTCTTGGCTTGTAGCTGGGTCCACTGCGTGAAAGGGTCGATGTCTTCGAGGTTCAAGTCCATTCCAGCGGTACTCTTCGGATTCTTGATCAAGAACTGTTTAACCTCTTCGCGATACTCCGCTTTCAGCCGGTTGTATTTGTCGGGATCTTTTTTCAGTTGCGCGGGCTTGTACTTCGGGTTGGGGAAGCTCGTCGTCTGGTCACCGGACATACGCTCCACATAGGCGTCGAAAAACTCCGGCACGCCCATGACGTCGTCCACATCGAGCTTCTTTACGAAGTCTTCGCCCGAGAGCTGCACCCAGTGATTCTTCTTCATCCAGGCGCGAAGTTGTTTCGAGGCGCCCGTCATGGTGTCAATGAACGCATCCATATCCGGCTTCGGATAGTTGAGGGCCACCTCTTTCTGAATCTCCTCGAAGCTTTTGCTCAGAAGATAGAACGGAAATCCGCGCACCGGTTCTTCCACACCGCTCGACGGCGTGGCACGGGCGACAAATTCGATCGAGCCGTCCTGGGCTCCCGCCCGGGGCGCTCCTGAAATCATTCCTACGAGGAGCGAAAGGATCGTAATGCGAGCTGCGTTTTTCATGATGTGGGAGATGCTAGCAGAATAGTCCGGAGCGGGTAGATCCCGGTCAAAGTGAATTCATCGTGTTGGTAACGGGGTAGGGGACCGAACGAAGAAGAGGGTGGAACTTAGGGAGGGGAAGTAGAGACAGCTAGTAGAGACGGAAAACGACTTCGATCGGAGTCGAAACGGCTGAGGCCTTGCCATCCGGGCCCACAGCGGGCCGGAACCGCCAGGTGCGAACCGCTTCGATGGCTTTTTCGTCGAGGCCCATTCCAAGGCCCTTAGCCACGCGGATGTTAGTCGCGCGTCCGTCGGCGGTGATCACAGCCATCAGCAGAACGGTGCCCTGGTATTTCGCCTTCACCGCATCGTCTGAAAATTGCGGATTCGGGCAATAGAGGCACGCCGGGATGCCGTATCCGCCGGTGCCGGCGCTCGGATAACCGCCGCCAGTGCCCCATTCGTGCCCGGGACCAACACCAGCGCCATCGCCGCTGCCAACACCAGTGCCGCTGCCTGAGCCGATTCCATTGCCGCTACCAGTGCCGCTTGAATCGTTTATCACTTTTCCGAGCGGGTCGCCCCAATTTCCCGTTTGCGGGCTAGGCAGCTTCATCTCTGGAGGACCGAGAACAGTCGGCGTCATTTGCATGCGCGCGTTCTCGTTGATTTTTACTTTGGGCGGCGTGAACTGTGTCCACGAGAACTTTGGCAGCTGTCCTTTGCTGGCTGGAAGCACGTTGTGCTCGCCGCCTCCGCCACCGCCGCCAGCCTTCTTTGGGCCAGGAGGCAGTTTCGGCAGGAAAGGCGACTCGAGTTGCGTGACGCTGTAAGTCTTTGCCTGCGTCGTGGGAGGCGACATCAGTTCCGGCAGCAGGGGAACGATGATAAGCACCAGAATCACCACGTGGAAAGCGATCGAGAGCATCTGCACGCGCGTGAACTGTGTGTTCTTTGACCAGATGTCTTTCACTGCTACCGGCTGGCTCGATACCTGCAATGGTGGCAGCTTTGGCGGCGAAATCATATCGCGCAGGTTCTGCCAGAAGCCGCCAAACCCCGCGTTCCAGTTGACGAGCAGATCCGAATTCACGCGACCGCGCGGATTGGGCTTGAAGAACTCCTTGACGTTGTCGCTGAAGCCGGCGCCAAACTCGGGCTCTGAGAAAGCGGCAGGCCCATCCCCGCGAACCTTCACAGGGCGCTCAGTGAGGAAATCCTTTAAGTTGGCGATGAAATTCTTGAAGAGGGATTCGCGGACCGGCGAAGCGAACCGACCGATGTGGTGGTCCATCGCGCCCACGGGCTCAGCGGGCTTCTTCGGAGTTCGGTCGAGTTTGAGACTCACGTCAGACATATGCGCTGCCCAAGCCCCCGGCGCCGGACATTCTATCTCTACAACTTAGACGCTCAGGGTGCAAAAAGGATGTCTGAGCCGAAAAGGGAACGAACCCCTGCGCCAAGTCCGGCTGACATGCTTTGAAAATCATTGTAACATACGATGTCCGTAACGCGCCGCTGGTTTCCTCTGCATGCAGTGCAGCACGGCTCAAGAAAGGGCTTACAAGTCCCACAAGATGGCCAAATTTCCCGACCTGAAGAGTACCCTCAACCTCCCCAAAACCGATTTCCCGATGAAAGCGAAATTGCCGGA